>DAIDAS010000300.1 GCA_027310505.1 bacterium | reverse complement strand
TCTTGAGACGGAATATGGCCCCGGTGTCGCGGTCGCCGTTAGGAGCTCGGCCACGGCGGAAGACCTGCCGGACGCCTCGTTCGCCGGCCAGCAGGAAACCTTCCTCAACATCCACGGGCTGGACAACATCCTGCACGCCGTCAAGGAAGTATTCGCCTCGCTCTACAACGACCGCGCCATTTCCTACCGCGTGCACAAGGGTTTCGTGCATGCCGACGTGGCCCTGTCGGCCGGTATCCAGCAAATGGTGCGCAGCGACACGGGAGCTTCCGGCGTCATGTTCACCATCGACACCGAATCCGGCTTCGAAGACGTGGTGTTCATTACCGCCTCCTACGGGTTGGGCGAAACCGTGGTGCAGGGCGCGGTCAACCCGGATGAGTTCTACGTGCACAAGCCCTTGCTGGCGCAGGGCAAGCCCGCCGTGCTGCGCCGCAACCTGGGCTCCAAGCTGATCAAGATGGTATTCACCGCCTCCCGCGCGGCTGGACGTTCCACCGAAACCGTGCAGACCACCGAGGCCGAGCGCCACCACTTCTCCCTCACCGATGCAGAAGTGCTGGAACTCGCACGCTATGCCGTCATCATCGAGCAGCACTACGGCCGCGCCATGGACATCGAATGGGGCCGCGACGGCGTGGACGGCAAGCTGTACATCCTGCAGGCCCGCCCTGAAACCGTGAAATCGCAGGCGACCGCCGGCGTTTCGCAAAGCTTCACCCTCAAACAGCATGGCAAGGTGCTGGAGACCGGCCGCGCCATCGGCCAGAAGATCGGCGTCGGCCCGGTGCGCGTCATCGAAAGCGCGAAGGAAATGCACCTGGTGCAGGCCGGCGACATCCTGGTCACCGACATGACCGACCCCGACTGGGAGCCGGTCATGAAAAAAGCTTCGGCGATCGTCACCAACCGTGGCGGACGCACCTGTCACGCGGCGATCATCGCCCGCGAACTGGGCATTCCGGCTGTCGTAGGCTGCGGCAGCGCCACCGAAACCCTGCCGGACGGAGAGCCGGTCACCGTATCGTGCGCAGAAGGCGACACCGGCTATGTCTACAAGGGCGCGCTGGAGTTTGAAGTCACCACCACCAGCCTGAAGCAGATGCCGCATATCCCGACCAAGATCATGATGAACGTCGGCAACCCTGATCTGGCCTTCAGCTTCGCCCAGTTGCCGAACGAAGGCGTGGGTCTGGCGCGGCTGGAGTTCGTCATCAACAACATGATCGGCATACACCCCAAGGCCGTTCTGGAAAGCGAAAAGGTGCGCGAAAGCGTGCGCGAGGAGATCGAGCGCCGGGCCCGCGGCTATGCCAACCCACGCGAGTTCTACATCGAAAAGCTGACTGAAGGCATCGCCACCATCGGCGCGGCTTTCTGGCCGAAACCGGTGATCGTGCGTATGTCCGACTTCAAGTCCAACGAATACAAGAAGCTGATCGGCGGCGACATTTACGAACCGGACGAAGAAAACCCGATGCTGGGTTTCCGCGGCGCTTCGCGCTATGTCGCACCGGAGTTCCGCGACTGTTTCGAACTCGAATGCATCGCCATGCGTCGCGTGCGCGAAGAAATCGGCCTGACCAACGTCGAAGTGATGATCCCGTTCGTGCGTACCGTGGCAGAAGCGCAAGCCGTGGTCGACGTGCTCGCGCAGAACGGCCTGAAGCGTGGCGAGAACGGGTTGCGACTGATCATGATGTGCGAAATCCCGTCCAACCCGCTGCTGGCCGACCAGTTCCTCGAACTGTTCGACGGCTTCTCGATCGGCTCCAATGACCTGACCCAGCTGACCCTGGGATTAGACCGCGATTCCGCGCTGGTTGCCGGTGCTTTCGACGAACGCAACCCGGCCGTAAAGGCACTGCTATCGATGGCAATTGCCGCCTGCAACCGCCTGGGCAAGTACGTCGGTATCTGCGGCCAGGGGCCTTCGGACCACCCCGACCTGGCCGAATGGCTGATGGAACAGGGCATTTCATCCATCTCGCTCAACCCGGATACCGTCGTCGCCACCTGGCAGCGGCTGGGAGGCGTTGGCGCCAAATAAATCCTGCTATCATTTCTACCCTATTTTTATAAAAAGTTTATTGAGGAAACCCGGCCATGAGTTCCATCGAATCCGTCCTGACTGAAAACCGCGTCTTTGAGCCCAGTGCCGACGTGTTGCAACAGGCCACGGTGGGCAGCATGGCGGCTTACCAGGCCCTGTGCGCCGAAGCCGAGAACGATTACGAGGGTTTCTGGGCCAGGCAGGCGCAGGAGTTGCTGACCTGGCAAAAACCTTTCACCCAGGTACTGGACGAATCCGGCGCCCCGTTCTACAAATGGTTTGCCGATGGCGAACTGAATGTTTCCTACAACTGCCTGGATCGCCACCTCGCCACGCGCGGCGACAAAACCGCGCTGATCTTCGAAGCCGACGATGGCCGCATCACCGAAGTCACCTACAAGCAGCTCTACCATCGCGTCTGCCAGTTCGCCAATGCGCTGAAAACGCTTGACCTCAACATCGGCGACCGTGTGGTGATCTACCTGCCGATGAGCATTGAAGCCGTGGTCGCCATGCAGGCCTGCGCCCGCCTGGGCCTCACCCACTCCGTGGTATTCGGCGGATTCTCCGCCAAGAGCCTGCAGGAGCGCATCGAGGACGCCAAGGCCCGCGCCGTGATCACCTCCGACGGCCAGTTCCGCGGCGGCCGCGCCATGCCGCTCAAGCCCGCCGTGGACGAAGCGCTCGCCATGCCAGGCTGCGAAACCGTCGAGAAAGTGATCGTCCTGAAGCGCACCGGCGGTGAAGTGGCCTGGAACGCCCGTGACGTCTGGTGGCACGACCTGACCGAAGGCCTGGCTGACACCTGCGACCCGGTATGGGTCAACGCCGAGCATCCGCTGTTCCTGCTCTACACCTCGGGCTCCACGGGCCAGCCCAAGGGCGTGCAGCATTCATCCGCCGGTTATCTGCTGCATGCCATGAACACCATGCGCTGGACCTTCGACGCCAAGGATGGCGACGTGTTCTGGTGCACGGCGGACGTAGGCTGGATCACCGGCCACAGCTACGTCGCCTACGGCCCGCTGGCGCTGGGCGTGACACAGGTGGTATTCGAAGGTGTGCCAACCTATCCGGATGCCGGACGTTTCTGGAAGATGATCCAGCATCACAAGGTCAGCATTTTCTACACCGCACCGACAGCCATCCGCTCGCTGATCAAGGCCTCGGAAACCAACCCGGCCACGCATCCGAAAAACTACGACCTTTCCAGCCTGCGCCTGCTCGGCTCGGTGGGCGAACCGATCAACCCGGAAGCCTGGATGTGGTATTACGACAACGTCGGCGGCGGTCGCTGCCCGGTCATGGACACTTTCTGGCAAACCGAAACCGGCGGCCACGTCATCACCCCGCTACCGGTCACGCCGCTGGTTCCGGGTTCCTGCACCCTGCCCTTCCCCGGCATCCAGGCCGCAGTGGTGGACGAAGCCGGCCATGACGTCCCGTGGGGCACCGGCGGCTTCCTGGTCATCAAAAAACCCTGGCCATCGATGATCCGCACCATCTGGGGCGACCCGGAACGCTTCAAGAAAAGCTATTTTCCGGCTGACCTCGGCGGCAAGCTTTACCTCGCAGGCGACGGTGCGGTGCGCGACGCCAGAACCGGCTACTTCACCATCATGGGACGCATCGACGACGTGCTGAATGTATCCGGCCACCGCCTCGGCACCATGGAAATCGAATCCGCGCTGGTCGCCAACCCACTGGTCGCCGAAGCGGCCGTGGTCGGCAAACCGCACGACATCAAGGGCGAATCCGTAGTCGCCTACGTGGTGCTGAAAGGCCTTCGCCCACAAGGCGAAGAAGCCAAGCAGGTCGTCGCCCAACTACGCGACTGGGTCGGCAAGGAAATCGGCCCGATCGCCAAACCCGACGAAATCCGTTTCGGAGACAACCTGCCCAAAACGCGCTCCGGCAAGATCATGCGCCGCCTGCTGCGCTCGCTGGCCAAGGGTGAAGAAATCACTTCGGACGTGTCGACACTGGACAACCCGGCGATTCTGGAACAGTTGAAGCAACCGGTTTCCTGATAGTCGACGTGCAGGCCATGCCCGGAGCAGGTAAAATGCCGGAGTGATCAAGAAATCTCTGGTTTGGCTTTATAGCGCCGCTACTTACCTGCTGTGGACAGGCATCATTGTCGTTGCTGCGGTGGTGCTGAGCCTGCGCTATTTTGTACTGCCCAATATCCAGCAGTACAAGACCACCATTGCGCAGGAAGCCAGCAAGGTCGCCGGCCAGAAAATCACCATTGGCGGCATCAAGGCAAGTTGGGACGGCCTGAACCCTCACCTCGACCTGTACCAGGTCGATTTATACGATGCGCAGAACCGTTCCGCGCTCTCGCTGAACCATATCGAGACCAGCCTTTCCTGGTTGAGCCTGCCGCTAGGCGAGGCCAGGCTTTCCAGCATCGTCCTGCACCAGCCCAAACTGACGGTACGCCGCGATACGGATGGCACGCTGTATGTCGCCGGCATTTCGATGAGCGGGCCATCGCGGCCCGAGTTCCCCAATTGGCTGCTGCACCAGTCGAGTGTGGACGTGCTGGATGCCAGCGTGATCTGGCAGGACGACCTGCGCCAGGCACCGCCGCTGGCCCTGGAAAACCTGACGCTGCACCTCTCCAACCCGGCGTGGGAGAGTTTCATCGGCCGTCACCGTTTCGGCTTGCGGGCTACCCCTTCCGCCGGCTCATCACAGCCCATCGATATCCGGGGC
>DAIDAS010000293.1 GCA_027310505.1 bacterium | reverse complement strand
GATCACCCCGGCATGGGTAACGACAACAACATCATGGCCGCGATGTCGCTCGATCAGCTCCCGGACAAATTCCGTGGCGCGGCCATGCAGGTCGGCAAACGTCTCGCCGCCAGGCGGGGCGATGTGTGTATAGGTTTTGCCCCAGTGGTCCAGATGCTCGCGCGGAATATCGTCCCACATCTGCATTTCCCAGTCGCCAAAGTCCAGTTCCATCAGGCGCGCATCATGCCGCGTTTCACCCAGCTTGAGGCTGGAAGCCAGTCTGGTGCAACGCGACAACGGACTGCTATAGCTCACTGCAGGAGCCAGCCCGGCAATCTTGGCCTCAACTGCCCGCAGCTCCTCAAAGAAAGTCTCGGCGACATCCACATCCGCCTGCCCGTAACACACCCCGGGCGCCACTGCCGGCCTGGTATGGCGAATCAGGTAAAGCTGCACGCCAGCACCCCCAGATAGAACGCCACTTCGCATAACTGCTGCATAGCCCCCAGACAATCCCCCGTATATCCTCCCAGCCTTTGGTTCAGCTTGCGGCTGAACCAGCCCCAGACAAACACCACGGGCAACAGCGCCCATAACCATTGTGGTCGTAGCAGCGCCAAGGGTGCCAGCCCCCAAAGAGCGGCCAGCAGCAATTCGCCTTGTGAGATGCGTTGCGCAAGCGGCTTGGCCTTGCCGGTTTCGCGCACATACTCCTGGAAGCCAATCAGCGATACCGCAGCAAACCGGCTCAACGCATGACCGGCCACCAATATGACAGGAAGCTTAGCGGCTTCAAGGTGTGTCAACACAGTGAATTTGGTCAGCAACACCATCACCAATGCAATGGCACCGTAACTGCCAATGCGCGAATCCTTCATGATGGTAAGCGCTTGCTCTTTCGTCCATCCTCCGCCCAGGCCATCGACGGTGTCCGATAGCCCATCCTCGTGGAAAGCGCCGGTCAGCCAGAGCGTGGCAATCATGCTGGCGATCACCGCCAGATCTTGCGGAAAGACAAGGTCGGCCAGCTGAAAAATCGCCGCCGCCACCAGCCCGACCACGACGCCCACCAGCGAAAAGTATCTGGCGGCATGGTTAAGGTCGTCCTCGCTATTGCCCGCCCATCGGGTACAGGGAATACGGGTAAAAAATGCCAGTGCGGTGAAGAACAGGCGCAGTTCGCGTGCCATCAATCCTGACGCTCGCTGACGCCGGCCGATTCGAACGAAGCCATTTCATTGAGAAATCCGACCGCAGCCTGCACGATAGGGTAGGCCATTGCAGCGCCCGTACCTTCACCCAGCCGCATCCCGAGATCGAGCAGGGGCTGGGCATGCAGTTCTGCCAGCAGCCTGGTGTGGCCCGCCTCACCGGAGCGGTGTGCAAACACAGAATATTCAAGGATGGCCGGTTGCAAACGCGCAGCCACCAGCAGCGCCGTCGTGGCAATGAAACCGTCAATCAGCAGTAACGCGCGTTTTTCTGCCGCACCCAGCATGGCGCCCACCATCATGGCGATTTCGAATCCGCCAAAGGTCATCAGCGTATGTAGCGGGTCAGCCGGATGGCGACCGTGAAGGGCAAGAGCTTGCTCAATCACGCTTTGTTTGCGCAACAATCCTGCGTCGTCCAATCCGGTACCGCGCCCCACGCAGTCTGCCGGAGACATATCGCACAACACGCTCATCAGCGCTGCGGCACTAGTGGTGTTGCCGATGCCCATTTCGCCGAACCCGAGCACATTGCTGCCTGCTTCGATTTCTGCGGCAGTCAGTTCCCGGCCGCGCCGGATCGCTTCTGCACACTGGTCGTACGTCATGGCCGGACCACGCAGAAAACTCTCGGTACCCTGCCCGACCTTGGCCGCGACCAATCCATCCCGCGCAGGGAACTCACCCTTGACGCCGGCATCCACCACGCGCAGCGCGATGCCATGCTGTCGCGCAAACACGTTGATCGCGGCTCCGCCCCCCAGAAAATTCAGCACCATCTGGTATGTCACTTCCTGCGGGTATGGGGTTACGCCCTCGGCCACGACGCCATGATCCCCGGCAAACACCAGGATGACCGGCCGCACCAGTTGCGGCTGAAGCGTCTGTTGAACCACGCCGATCTTGAGTGCCAGCGTTTCCAGCTTGCCTAACGCGCCCAACGGTTTGGTTTTGCCGTCGACCTTGGCACGCAGGGCACCCAGTAAAGCCTGATCCGGATGATGGATGTGAATTTTTGAATCTAACGCCATGAAATTTCCGTACGCAATCACGAATGCAAACCCGTCTTGTACCGCACTGATACAGCCTAGTCAAACGGCATTGTGAAATTTAATTTTGCAGACGCCGCTATTTTGCTATAATCCCGCCTTCTTGACACCCGACCCCGGGTAAAAGACGTGGCCAGGTAGCTCAGTTGGTAGAGCAGCGGATTGAAAATCCGCGTGTCGACGGTTCGATTCCGCCCCTGGCCACCAAATTCCGCGCAATGCAGAATTAGCTCATTGATAGCAGCTCCAGCGGGCCAGCGCTTTCCTCTCAAGTTTCAATCATCAGCAATCGCTTATATATTAGGCACCTTAGTTTAGTCAGGCACAGTTGTTACATGACGGGTTATATGGATATCGACGCTGCCGAGTTGCACAGGCTCTTGGCAGAAAACAAGATCTTGCTGGTAGACGTGCGTACCGACGATGAGGCAGATCGAGGCATCATTCAGGACGCACTTAACATCCCTTTGCACATGATCCCGCTCAAAATGGACGAACTAAGCGGTGACAAGCCGCTGGTGTTCTATTGCCACGCCGGCGTGCGTTCGGCACAAGCCGCCGCTTTCATGGCAAGCAAGGGACGCGAACACATTTACAACCTGCAAGGCGGTGTACTGGCTTGGGGCAAGGCTGGTTACTCTTTGCATCAAAGAAAAAAATGAAACAGGAGTCATGATGGATTTCGATAAGGAACTGGATGCGCGCGGCCTGAATTGCCCGCTACCCATCCTGCGCGTCAAGAAAACGCTGGCTGAAATGACCGGCGGACAGGCACTGAAAGTCGTTGCTACCGACTCCGGCTCAGTCAAGGATTTTCAGGCATTCTGCCGACAAACCGGCAACGAATTGCTGGAATCCAGCGAAGGTAATGGCGAATACACCTTCCTCATCAAGAAGAAGGCCTGATCATGGCCAAGAAACTCGCGATCATCGCATCCAAAGGCACGCTGGACTGGGCCTACCCCCCGTTCATCCTGGCCTCTACCGCCGCAGCCCTTGACTATGAAGTGCAGATTTTCTTCACCTTCTACGGCCTCACGCTGCTGAAAAAAGAACTGGATGCGAAGATCAGCCCGCTGGGCAATCCGGCCATGCCGATGCCGGTTCCCATGCCCAACCTGGTGCAGATGCTGCCCGGCATGGAAAGCATGGCAACCATGATGATGAAGCAGAAGATGAAGGACAAGGGCGTGGCATCACTGGAAGAGCTGCGCAGCCTGTGTCAGGAAGCCGACGTGAAGGTGATCGCCTGCCAGATGACCGTCGACCTGTTCGATTTCAAGAAAGAAGACTTCATCGACGGCATCGAATTTGGTGGCGCTGCCACCTTCTTCGAATTTGCCAGCGAAGCTGACGTCAGCCTGTTTATCTAAGCTGCCGTCAGCCGAGTTGATAAAAAAAACAGCCTCCTTGCGGAGGCTGTTTTCACTTCAGCCGGGCCAGTTGGGCCTGCAGCTTTTCCAGCGTCGCCACAAAGCTGGCCAGACGCTCTTTCTCCTGCGCCACCACGGCGGCAGGTGCGCGCTCCACGAAGCTCGCATTGGACAGCTTGGCATTGGCCTTGGTGATCTCGCCTTCCAAGCGCGCCACTTCTTTGCCCAGACGTTCCTTCTCAGCCGCCACATCCACTTCGATCTTCAGCATCAGGCGGTAATCGCCCACCACTGCCACCGGTGCATCCGCGTCAGGCAACTCGCTCACCACCTCGACTTCCGCCAGCTTGGCCAGCGCCTTCAGGTACGGCGCGTAGGCCGCCAGCACTTCCGAACCGGCAGCGATCAGCGGTACTCTGGTTGCAGGAGAGACACCCATCTCACCACGCAAGCTGCGGCAAGCATCCACCGCCTGTTTGAGCGTTGCCACCCAAACTTCGGCTGCCTCATCGATCTTCTCCGGCTGCGCCTTGGGGTACGGCCGCACCATGATGGTGTCAGCCTTTTGGCCGGTATATTCGGCAACAGTCTGCCACAGTTCTTCGGTGATGAAGGGGATCACCGGGTGCGCCAGGCGCAATACGGTTTCCAGTACGCGCAGCAGTGTGCGGCGGGTAGCGCGCTTCTGCGCATCGCTGCCGTTCTGCAATTGCACCTTGGCGATTTCCAGATACCAGTCGCAATACTCGTCCCACACGAACTTGTAGATGGCCTGCGCCACGAAGTCGAAACGGTAGTCGGCAAAACCCTTCCCCACTTCGGCTTCGGTGCGTTGCAGCAGGCTGACGATCCAGCGGTCGGCTTGTGAAAAATCCAGGTAGCCTTCCGGACCGCAATCCTGCTTGCACTCACCCATACCGCAGTCCTGGCCTTCGCAGTTCATCAGCACGAAGCGGGTGGCGTTCCACAGCTTGTTGCAGAAGTTACGGTAGCCCTCGCAGCGATGCATGTCGAACTTGATGTCGCGGCCGGGGCTGGCGAGGCTGGAGAACGTGAAGCGCAGCGCATCGGTACCGAATGCCGGGATGCCTTCCGGGAACTCCTTGCGGGTGCGTTTTTCAATCTGCTCGGCCTGCTTCGGGTTCATCAGGCCGGTGGTGCGCTTTTTCACCAGCGACTCGAGGTCGATACCGTCGATCAGGTCGATCGGATCCAGCACGTTGCCCTTGGACTTGGACATCTTCTGCCCTTCCGCGTCGCGGATCAGGCCGTGCACGTAGACATCCTTGAACGGAATCTTGCCGGCGATGTGCTTGGTCATCATCACCATGCGCGCCACCCAGAAGAAGATGATGTCGAAGCCGGTGACCAGCACTGTCGACGGCAGGTACAAGTCCAGCGCGGTGTTGGATTTCTCCGGCCACTCCGGTGTCCAGTCCAGCGTGGAGAACGGCCACAGTGCGGAGGAATACCAGGTATCCAGCACGTCTTCGTCACGATCCAACTGACCGGCATAGCCGGCCTGATCCGCCAGGTGGCGCGCTTCTTCCTCGTTGTGCGCCACGAACACTTCGCCGTTGACGCCATACCAGGCCGGAATCTGGTGGCCCCACCACAGCTGGCGCGAAATACACCAGTCCTGGATGTTGTTGAGCCACTGGTTGTAGGTGTTCACCCAGTTTTCCGGATGGAATTTGATCTCGCCGTTGGCGACCACTTCCAGCGCCTGCCCGGTAATGGACTTGCCGTCATTGCCCGGCTTGCTCATGGCGACGAACCACTGGTCGGTCAGCATGGGCTCGATCACCACGCCGGTACGGTCGCCCCTTGGCACCTTGAGCTTATGTTTCTCGATCTTGACCAACAGGCCCAGCGCATCAAGATCGGCAACGATGGCCTTGCGGGCGTCGAAGCGGTCCATGCCGCGGT
>DAIDAS010000284.1 GCA_027310505.1 bacterium | reverse complement strand
CGCTCGGGCGACATCTGGGTGCAAGGTTCACGGCAGTTCAAAGACTTCGAGGACTACCTGGTGCCTCCCGAAAAATTCGCCAGCCTCAAGCTGTCCAGCGAATTGCCGCTGGCCGTGGCCACCGATTGCGACCAGTACCTGAGCGAGCGCTTGGAACTGCTGGAAGCGCAACTTGCCACGGTCAACCGCATGGCGGCAGCCAACGACCTGCCGGACGCCATCATCACCGAATCGGGCTTGAAGATCACGCCGCTGGATGCTGCGGTGCCCGACACCGCGCAGGCATTGATCGATCAGACGGCGATGATTCTGCCGCACGTCAAGATCACCGAGCTGCTGCTCGAAGTCGATGAGTGGACGGGCTTCACCCGGCACTTTACGCACTTGAAATCAGGCGACCCGGCCAAGGACAAGAACCTGCTGTTGACCACCATACTGGCCGACGCGATCAACCTGGGCCTGACCAAGATGGCCGAGTCGTGCCCCGGCACGACCTACGCCAAGCTCGCTTGGCTGCAAGCCTGGCATACCCGCGACGAAACCTACGGGGCGGCGCTGACCGAGTTGGTCAATGCGCAGTTCCGCCATCCCTTCGCCGAGCACTGGGGCGACGGCACCACGTCATCGTCGGACGGCCAGAATTTCCGCACCGGCAGCAAGGCCGAGACCACAGGCCACATCAACCCGAAATACGGCAGTAGCCCAGGGCGGACGTTCTACACCCACATCTCCGATCAGTACGCGCCATTCCACACCAAGGTCGTGAACGTCGGCGTGCGCGACTCCACCTACGTGCTCGACGGCCTGCTGTACCACGAATCCGACCTGCGGATCGAAGAGCACTACACAGACACCGCGGGCTTCACCGATCACGTCTTCGCGCTGATGCACCTGCTGGGCTTCCGCTTCGCACCGCGCATCCGCGACCTGGGCGACACCAAGCTCTACATCCCGAAGGGTGACACCGCCTATGAGGCGTTGAAACCGATGATAGGCGGCACGCTCAACATCAAGCACGTCCGCGCCCATTGGGATGAAATCCTGCGGCTGGCCACCTCGATCAAGCAGGGCACGGTGACGGCCTCGCTGATGCTCCGCAAGCTCGGCAGCTATCCGCGCCAGAATGGCCTGGCTGTGGCCCTGCGTGAGCTGGGGCGCATCGAGCGCACGCTGTTCATCTTGGACTGGCTGCAAAGCGTCGAGCTGCGCCGCCGCGTGCATGCCGGGCTCAACAAAGGCGAAGCGCGCAACGCGCTGGCCCGCGCCGTGTTCTTCAATCGCCTGGGCGAAATCCGCGACCGCAGTTTCGAGCAGCAACGCTACCGGGCCAGCGGCCTCAACCTGGTGACGGCGGCCATCGTGTTGTGGAACACGGTGTACCTGGAGCGGGCGGCACATGCGCTGCGCGGCAACGGGCACGCCGTGGATGACGCGCTGTTGCAGTACCTATCCCCGCTGGGCTGGGAGCACATCAACCTGACCGGCGATTACCTCTGGCGCAGCAGCGCCAAGATCGGCGCAGGCAAGTTCAGACCGCTTCGCCCGCTGCAACCGGCTTAGCGTGCTTTATTTTCCGTTTTCTGAGACGACCCCTGATACACAAATGTGGTCTTCCGGTGAAATTTCCCACATGCGAGGGTTAGGAGCGATGAATTTTGAATTGATGAGGGTGGGCGCCAGGCTCAAAGAAGTGCGTAAATCAATGGGGTTAAACCAAGAAGAGTTTGGAAAAAT
>DAIDAS010000272.1 GCA_027310505.1 bacterium | reverse complement strand
TGATAGGCGTGATGCAGGGCCTCACCGATGCCGCGCGCGAGGTGGATATCCGTCGTCGTCACCACCATGCCATCATCATGCTGTTCCCATGCCATGATGCGTTGCAGCGGATGCTCGGCATGTTCGCGCTCCTCATGAGTGCGGACCAGATGCACGATCTCGTCGCGATGGGCCAGAAAGAAAGCGCCCGTGAGCGTGACGAATCCTGCCGGATAATGGTCGTGCACGCGACGGCAAGCCGGGCACATTTCCTGGTGCGCCAAGGCCGGGACGTCCCTCCATTGCCAGCGCCCTTCGTGGAACACCGCCCTGCATTGCGGGCACACGGTCGGTTCCGGCAGCTTGCCCTTGGCCTTGTAGGCATCATGCACCTTTTCCTGGAAAAGGCCGTCATGCCGTTCAATCTGATGAAAACCGGCAGGGATGTTTCTGATATTCATAATGGATTTCCTTGCTTGATAAAATCGCTACGGGGGTTCATCGTGATTGCCGTGCCAGGCACCCATGCGGACCGTCACTGCGGCAACCGATGCCTGCCTGCGCTGACGCGCTTGGCTTGGGGGCCATCAGCCCCCATTCCCTCGATGAATTTGACTTCGTCACCCGCCTTCAGCCGGTCGAAGCTGGGGCTCACCACGTTGTCGCGATGAAAATACCGCTCTGTACCATCCAGCCCGACGATGAAGCCGAAGCCTTCCTTGTGAAAAATTCGTGCCACACGCCCGGCATGTTCAGCAACGTGGAGCTTGGTCTCGCGCTGGATACGGCGGGAATATTCTTCCAACTCGCGCTTGGCGACATCAAAGGCATCTCGCAAGGCTACGTAAGGATCTTCGTGACAATCCCGGTTGACGACGATTTCGTGTCCCGCCACACCAAGATCGATACGCACATTGAACTGTTTGCCCTGCTGGTGATGCTTGTGCGGCATTTCCACGACGACCCTGCACGAAATGAGTTGCGCAAAGAACTCTTCGAGTTTTTCAACCTTGTCGCGGATGTGCGCCTCCAGCCCCTCCGATGCAGGCATGTCGCGAATGGTGATTTGCAAAGGAATCTGCATGGCTGCTCTCCTGGCCAATAGACTAATGGCGACTGCTTGCCTCTTTCTGCTGTTCGCGCGCCACCAGCCGGGCAAGCGAGTTAAGTTCATCCGCGAGCAATACCAGCAGGTCATCCATCGTGACGATACCGACCAGCGCCCCGCCATTGTCGACCACCGGCAGGCGCCGTATGCCCTTGCCGCGCATGTGCTGGATGGCTTCATAGATGCCTGTACCCTCGTCTATGCTGGAGAAATCAGGCGCCATGATGTCGCCCGCCGTGATGACATTGGGGTCGAGTTCGGGAGCGACGATTTCCATGATGAGATCCCGGTCGGTGACAATACCGACCGGAACCCGCCTGCCGCCACGCTCCTCGACCACCAATACGGACCCGACATGGTTTTGACGCATCAGCTTGGCTGCTTCCAGCGCACTGTCGTCGGGGCTTACGATGACAACTTCCCTGTTACAGATTTCACCAATCGGCATGATATTCCCCTGCTTCAGCTTGTCTTGACGACGATCCAGCCAATTCTTGCCTGGGCAAATGGGCCAGGATCACCGGGGCTTTCCGTGAACTGGGCGCCGTTTCGCCACTGGGATAGCCGACGATAATGGGGGCAATCGCAGAAAACTTTTCCGGCAGGCCTAGCTCGGATTTCACCTCGGCGATATTGAGGGCCGGTAGGGCAGAGCCGATCACACAGGTACCCAACCCCATGGCGCAGGCGGCCAGCATCAGGTTTTCGGCCGCCAGCCAGCAATCGGCGACGGCGAGAGACCCCATTGAAATGGCACCAATGACGATCAAGGTACCGGCGTCATAAAAAATGTTGAAATCCGGGCTGCTGAAAATATCCAGCCCATGGCCGGTGCGTTTCAGGCCGGCACTGCGCACCTCCGCCTCAACAAGCGGTTTGGCGCGATCCGATAGCCGCCGTAGCATGGTTTTGTCCTGGATGATGACAAATGCCCAAGGTTCTTCGTGAAGAGCAGTCGGTGCGCACACGGCAGCCTCCAGCAACATGGGAACGGTGCTGCGATCGACCTCCCGGGCGCTGTAATTGCGTACCGAGCGTCGTGCCAGAATCGCCTGGCATACACTCATTTCAACTGTCGGCTGACCCATGAAATGCTACCTGTGCCTTACTTCCTGAAAAACACGGTAACAAGAATCAGATTGACGGGTAATCCGCGCGAACACGTATGCCCAGAACGAAGCGCCGCATTGGGCGAGTATGACAGCAGATTCGCTACTGGCCTTCCAGAGTGCGCACGAATCCACCTTCGTGCGCCATGCGCGCAAGATCAAGCAGGTTGACTGCACCGGTCTTGTGCATGATCCTGGCCTTGTGGATTTCGACCGTGCGATGGCTGATATCGAGACGGCGGGCGATTTCCTTGTTGGGATGCCCCAATACCGCCAGCGACATCACCTCGCGCTCGCGTTCGGTCAGTTCAGCCAGCAGCGACTGGGCCTCCTGCAGTCTGGCGGCCTGGGCCAGCAGGCGTTCTCCCGACTGGATTGCGGCGCGCACACACCCCAACAGCTTTTCGCGGGTAACCGGCTTGGTCAGAAAGTCCACGGCACCGGCCTTGATTGCCCGCACGCTCATCGGGATGTCGCCATGCCCGGTCAGGAAAACGATAGGCAATCGCATGCCTCGCTTTACCATTTCATCCTGCAGTTGCAGGCCATCCATACCCGACATACGCACGTCGATAATGGCGCAACCACAGCAATCCGTAGGGCCGACGGCCAGGAAAGCTTCGGCGCTATCGAAGGCCTCTACCTGAAAACCCTCCTGCTCGATCATCAGGGAAAGTGAATCGCGAACCGCAGGATCGTCATCGACAATAAAGACTTTAGTCATCGTATTCGTCATGATGCAAAAGGCAAGGTAAAGTGGAAAGTCGCGCCGGGGCCTGCGGCCGGGTCAACCCAGAGTCGCCCCCCATTGGCCTTGGCAAGCGCACGGCTGATAGCAAGCCCCATGCCGATGCCTCGCGGTTTGGTGGTGAAAAAAGGGTCGAAAATCCTGCCGGACCATTCTGCATCCAGGCCAGGGCCATTATCTTGCACGGTAACCTGAGCCATGCCGGCCTCCTCTGCGGTTTGGACCCTGATCGTGATGGCCGTGCCCGACATGCCCGCATCGCGCGCCGCCTCGACCCCATTGCGTATCAGATTGGTCAATATTCTCTGCACCTGTATGCGATTAGCCAGAACCGGCGGCATATTCTGCTCCAGATGAAGTTCGTGGTGAAATCCGTCAAAGCCGTCATTCAATGCAAAAGCGATCGCATCCCGCACCGATTCGTTAATATCCATGGGGGCGGCCACAACATCCCCCTTTTGCAGGAACTCGAGCAGCTCGTGCAGTGCCTGTCCCGCGCGTTGAGCCTGTTCCGCACAACCATGAAGCGCACGCCGCAGCTTCTCCGGACAATCGAAATTGGCGAGTTCATGCAACGCGACTTCACTATAGGCAGACACAGCAGCCAGCGGCTGGTTGAGCTCATGGGCAATGGCCGTCGCCGTCTGGATGGCGACCTGTTGACTCAGCAGGGATTCCCTTTCGGAGCGGCGATCCCTTAACCTGCGCTCACTGGCGCGATGCTCCGTCATATCCTGCATGATCCCCAAAAGTCGTTCCTCACTGATCCGCAAAGCATCTTCCGCCTTGCGGCGGCCGGAAGCATCATAAAGCGTAATCAGATTGCAGGGCAGCCCTTGCGCATGTAGCCGCCTGAGGCTGATATCCACCGGGATCTCCCTGCCGTCACGGCAAAGCGCGACAAGCTCTTTTTCATGGCTTATCGGAAGCTGCTCGGGCTGACTGGAAAAATCACGGCGATAATGAAGATAGCCTGAACGGTCACGTTCAACGATAAGCATCTCGACCTGCAGGCCGCAGACCTCCTCGGCGTCGTAGCCAAGCAACCGCTGTGCCGCCTGGTTGGCGGCAATGACATGGTCCGTCTCGTCGGCCAACAACAGGGCATTGGCTGCCGCATCGAACAGCGCATGGAAACTCAAGCCTTCAAGCGGATTACCCAGAGGTGACTCCTGCCAGAAAATTTGGATGCCGTACCACTATCCATATGTCGAAATCCTTAAGGCACCCCACCCAACGATACCATAGATCAGGGTCAAGATAAGCAGACAAGTTTCAGCGATCGATGAACCCCGTCTACAAAGTTTGCCTCGCCCTGCCGCTGTGCGACCTCAAGATTTTAGCCCTCGTATTGATGAGAGTGAAGCATTGAGTATAGTAGATTAATGCTGGCATATCAGTTAGCCAAATTACCCATTATCCCGCTACCGGGTTGACCTGTTTTTCACTCAACCAAAAAAAGGTATGCATCATGGCAAACAAAAAAAAAGGTCTCATTCGAGATTAGCTCTTTTTTATTGCCCCCCGGCTCCCGCATAATAGGCTCCCATGAAGAATGACGAACTCCTGCGCAGAAGCCTCTCTGCCGTGTGGCACCCTTGCACACAGATGAAAAACCACGAAACCCTGCCCCTGATCCCGATCGCGCGTGGGGATGGCGCCTGGCTGGTCGATTTCGAAGGTAAGCGCTATCTGGACGCCGTGAGTTCATGGTGGGTCAACCTGTTTGGCCATGGCAATGCGCGCATCAACGCGGCACTCAAGGCGCAGCTGGATACGCTGGAACACGTGATTCTGGCAGGGTTCACGCACGAACCGGTGGTCGAGCTTTCCGAACGGCTTTCGGCGCTGACCGGCTTGGGGCATGCGTTTTATGGTTCGGACGGCGCTTCGGCTACCGAAATCGCACTCAAGATGAGTTTTCATTTCTGGCGCAACAGCGGCCAACCGGACAAGACGCGCTTCATCAGCCTGCAAAACAGCTACCACGGCGAAACGGTAGGTGCGCTTTCCGTCACCGATGTCGCGCTGTTCAAGGACACATACGCGCCGCTGTTGCGGCAAAGCACGCAAGTACCGAGCCCGGACTGGCGTCTGGCGGAACCGGGGGAAAGCGCCGAGGCTTACGCAAAACGTTGTGCTGCCGCGCTGGAAACCCATCTCTCCCAGCACCATGCCGAAACGGCGGCATTCATCGTCGAGCCGCTGGTACAGGGCGCAGCCGGCATGGGCATGTACCACCCGGCCTATCTCACCGAGGCCCGCAGGATTTGCGACCGCTACGCGGTGCATCTGATTGCAGATGAGATCGCCGTCGGCTTTGGCCGCACCGGCACCATGTTCGCCTGCGAACAAGCTGGCATCCGCCCGGACTTCATCTGCCTGTCCAAGGGCATTACCGGCGGCTACTTGCCGCTTTCGGCCGTGTTGACCACCGACGCGGTCTATGCAGCCTTTTACGATGATGACGTCACGCGCGGATTTCTGCATTCGCACAGCTACAACGGCAACGCACTGGCCTGCCGCGCGGCGCTGGCCACGCTGGATATCTTTGCCGAAGACGGCGTCATTGACGCCAACCGCCGCAAAGCCGAGCAGTTCGACACACTGATGACGCCGTTACAACACCATCCGGCGATCCGGCACTTCCGTCAGAAAGGCATGATCTGGGCGTTCGATGTCGCCGACACCGGCCCGGCTTTCGCCCGCCGCTTCTATCTGGCAGCGCTCAAGCGTGGGCTGCTGCTGCGCCCGATCGGCACTACCGTATATTTCATGCCGCCATACATCATCACGCAGGACGAGATGGCACTGACAGTAGAAAACGTGCTGGATATCCTGCGCGAAATGGCGTTGTCATGACCAACTTACTGGTTCGTGCGGTTAAATGGCTCGCATTGCTGGCCGTCGCGTTGCCAGCGCAGGCCGAACTGCCCGCATCGGTCACACAAGCCTTGCATACCGCCGGGATCCCCGCAGACGCAGTCTCGGTGTTCGTGCAGCAAGTAGATCACAACACGCCCTTGCTGGCGCATCATGCCGATCAGGCGCTCAACCCTGCCTCCACCATGAAGCTGCTCACCACTTATGCCGGGCTGGAAATTCTGGGTTCGGCCTATACCTGGCGGACCGACCTCTACAGTACAGGTGAAATGCAAGGCGATACGCTGAACGGCGACTTGATGCTGAAGGGCTACGGCGACCCGGCGATGACGCTGGAAAACTTCTGGGATTTGCTGCGTGCCCTGCGCCAGAAAGGCGTTCGCGACATCCGCGGCGACCTGGTACTGGACCGCGGTTATTTCGAGCCGCAAACCTACGACCCCGCGGCATTTGACGGCGAGCCCTACCGCGCCTACAACGCGGGGCCTGATGCGCTGCTGGTCAACTTCAAGGCCACGCGCTTTGTCTTTGCTGGCGATGTATCCACCGGCAAAGTCGCCATACAGGCCGATCCGGCACT
Source organism: bacterium (assembly GCA_027310505.1). Lineage (GTDB taxonomy): Bacteria > Pseudomonadota > Gammaproteobacteria > Burkholderiales > Methylophilaceae > CAIJXJ01. Next base: position 1,688 of record DAIDAS010000272.1, on the reverse strand, counting down.
GCCGCAGCTGAATATCGTCAACCAGCTTGCGCTGACCCAGGTCCCCTGTGCCGACTGGAAGGATCGCCTGGGCTACAAGGTGGCACGCAACGGCCAAGGCGTCACGGTGACTTTCAGCGGCAACTACTCGGTGGCCTGCGGCGAGAAATCGCTGGATCTGAGCCTGTTCGACGATACGGTGTATATATTCGAGCTGTTCAAGCAGTTATGGCGCGAACAGGGCGGCAGCTTCAACGGCAAACTGAAAACCGGCAACACCCCGGACAACGCCAGGCTGCTGGTGCGCGCCACATCGCCCCCGTTATCGGACGTGATACGGCTCATCAACAAATACAGCAACAACGTAATGGCACGGCAGACGCTGCTCACCATCGGAGCCGAGCAATCCGGCACGCCAGGCAACATCGAGAGCGGCGGAAAAGCAATCCGTACCTGGCTTGCCGGCAAGCACCTGGATTTCAACGAACTGGTCATCGACAACGGCGCCGGGCTGTCGCGTGAATCCCGCATCAGTTCCCGACATCTGGGCGCGCTGCTGCTGGCGGCCTATGACAGCCCGATGATGCCCGAACTCATGTCGTCGCTCCCGGTCGTCGCGGTCGACGGCACGCTCGAACAGCGCATGAAGAACACCAACATCGCCGGACGCGCCCACCTCAAGACCGGCTCGCTCGATGGCGTACGTGCCGTGGCAGGCTACCTGCTTGATGCCCGGAACCGGCGCTGGGTGGTGGTCTTCATGATCAACCACCCGCGGGCAGGCGCATCCAAGGCCGCCCAGGATGCCCTGCTCGAATGGCTCCACAACCGAGACTAACCGGAGCGCAGTATCCGGAATGTACTGGTAGTACATGAGGATTTCGAGCACCGTGCAACGCCGTAGACGCCCTTCGCAGCAATTTTAGGTATGATTGCCGCGTTACCGAATACTCTGGAGATAATCTCAGCATGAAACAGAAAACCCTCATCGCCGGCGCACTGTTACTTGCGCTGGCCGCAGCGACTGCCGTGGCGGTCGATACCCAATCACAATCCAAGGAAAAACCTGTCATGACCCTGCCAAAAACCGTTAACGACCTGATCAAGATCGATCAAATCCCGGGCAACGGGACGGAAGCCCTCCCCCTCAACAGCGTGTCGGTGCACTACACAGGCTGGCTGTATGACCCGAGCAAACCGGAAGGCCACGGCGACAAATTCGACAGCTCCAAGGATCGCGGCGAGCCTTTCGAATTCTTCCTCGGCGGCGGTCAGGTGATTCGCGGCTGGGATGAAGGCGTGGTCGGCATGAAGGTTGGCGGCAAGCGCACCCTGATCATTCCGGCGCACATGGGTTACGGCGCACAAGGTGCTGGCGGCGTGATCCCACCGTACGCCACGCTGGTTTTCGATGTCGAACTGCTGAACGTGCGCTAACTGATTTGACGGGCGAGATTAATCAGATAAAATCATCCTGTATTTACTTACGTGGAGGCATAAAATGATTAAGGCACTGTTTGTAGACTCCCTGGCTGGATACCTGATTGTAGTCACCATCGTTGGCGCGATTATCACCGTCGCCGGCTGGGCGATCTACTGGAAAAAGAAAATCAAGGAAGAGCAGTCCGGCTCCTGAGTTAAAGGCCGAGTTCCGGCCACATCGCATCCACGCGCGTCTTGACCGCCTCATCCATGACGATGGGGCGGCC
>DAIDAS010000247.1 GCA_027310505.1 bacterium | reverse complement strand
GTCTATCTATCTGGGTGCCCATACTGGCGGGCATTCTGGTGCTCTTTACGGGCAACGATAAAAATGCCCCGCTGGCGCGCTGGGTTGCCTTGTTGGGGAGCGTCGCCGGCTTTCTGGTGACGTTGCCGCTCTACACCCGTTTCAACCGGACTGACGGCGATTTCCAGTTTCAGGAAGGCTTTAACTGGATTCCCAGCTTCAATATCCACTACCACCTGGGGGTGGACGGCATCGCCGTACCGCTGATTCTGCTGACCAGTTTCACCACCATGATCGTCGTCCTGGCAGGCTGGGAGGTGATCCAGAAGCGTGTCGCGCAATACATGGCCGCCTTCCTGATCATGTCGGGCCTGATGATCGGCGTATTCTCGGCGCTGGACGCGGTGCTGTTCTACGTGTTCTGGGAAGCGATGCTGATCCCGATGTTCCTGGTGATTGGCGTGTGGGGCGGGCCGAATCGTGTGTACGCCACCATCAAGTTTTTCCTCTATACCTTGCTTGGCTCGCTGCTGATGCTGGTGGCCTTTATCTATCTGTTCCACCATACCCAGAGTTTCGAGTTGGTGGATTACTACATGCTCCCGATACCGTTGCCGATACAGGTGTTCATTTTCATGGCGTTCTTTATGGCATTCGCGGTGAAGATTCCCATGTGGCCGGTGCATACCTGGTTGCCGGATGCGCACGTGGAGGCCCCGACGGGCGGCTCTGTAGTTCTGGCAGCCATCATGCTGAAGCTCGGCGCCTACGGGTTTTTGCGTTTCGCCCTGCCGATCGCACCGGATGCAGCGCATTATCTTTCCGGGTTCATGATAACGTTGTCCCTGATTGCCGTGGTGTATATCGCCTTGGTTGCCTTGGTGCAGCAGGATATGAAAAAACTGATCGCCTATTCGTCGATCTCGCACATGGGTTTTGTGACGTTGGGCATGTTCATTTTCAATCCGCTGGGCATGGAAGGCAGCATTGTGCAGATGATTTCCCACGGCTTTGTCTCCGGTGCCTTGTTCCTGTGCGTCGGGGTGCTATATGACCGGATGCACTCGCGCCAGATCGCCGATTATGGCGGCGTGGCCAACACCATGCCGGCGTTTGCCGCCTTTGCCGTCCTGTTTGCCATGGCCAATACCGGTCTGCCCGGCACGTCCGGGTTCGTCGGCGAGTTTCTGGTGATCCTCGGCGCGATGCAGGAAAACTTCTGGTACGCTTTTCTTGCTGCCACTACGCTGATTTTTGGCGCGGCGTATACCCTGTGGATGATCAAGCGCGTGTTCTATGGGGAGATCGGCAACGCGCATGTGGCCGAACTGAAAGACCTCAACAAGCGCGAATTCCTCATTCTTGGCGTCCTGGCGCTGATGGTGCTGGGCTTTGGCCTTTACCCGCAACCGATTACCGAGATGACCCATGCAACGGTCAGCCAGTTGCTGTCGCATCTGGCGCAAAGCAAGCTGCCTGGAACCATTTAGCATGAATAATCCTTTCATATACGATCTGATGGCAGCACGGCCCGAGATGCTCGTGCTTGGCATGGCGATGGTGGTCCTGCTCGTTGATCTGTTCCTGAGTGAACGCAATCGCTATATCGGCTACGCCCTGACGCAGATGACCCTGTTCGGCGCGGCGTTCCTCACGGTTTATACCCATACCCCCGGTGTCAGCTACGTCTTCAACGGCATGTTCGTGGACGACCCGCTGGCGGATGTGTTGAAACTGATGATCTACCTCTCCACTTCGGTGGTGCTGGTCTATAGCCGTTCCTACATCGCCCTGCGCGGCATGTATCGCGGCGAATTCTTCGCGCTCTTGCTGTTCGCAGTGCTGGGCATGATGATCATGGCCTCGGGCAGCCATTTTTTGACTCTCTATATGGGCCTGGAATTGCTCTCGCTGTGCCTTTATTCGCTGGTGGCGCTGGATCGGGATAACCCCCGGGCAACCGAAGCCGCGATGAAGTATTTCGTGCTGGGCGCGCTGGCTTCCGGCATGCTGCTGTATGGCATGTCCATGATTTACGGAGCTACCGGCGCACTTGAAATTGCCGAAGTGAAACGCGCGCTACTGAGCGGAGCGCCCGATCACACGGTGCTCATTCTCGGGCTGGTGTTCGTGGTGGCGGGGCTGGCGTTCAAGCTGGGAGCCGTGCCTTTCCAGATGTGGGTGCCGGACGTGTACCACGGATCGCCGACGGCCGTGACCCTGCTGATCGGATCGGTGCCAAAGTTTGCGGCGTTTGCCTTTGTCATGCGATTGCTGATCCAGGGGCTGGAACCCTTGGCGATCGACTGGCAAGGTATGCTGATCATCATGTCGGTACTGTCCATCAGTATCGGCAACATCACCGCCATTGCACAGACCAACCTCAAGCGCATGCTGGCGTATTCCACCATCTCGCACATTGGCTTTTTGCTGCTGGGGTTTCTTTCCGTCAGTTTCAACGGTTACACCTCGTCGCTTTTCTATATCGCGGCTTACGTACTGATGACGCTGGGCGGTTTCGGCATGATCCTGCTGCTGTCACGCAAGGGTTTCGAGGCAGAAAATCTGGATGATCTCAAGGGGCTTAACCAGCGTAGCCCCTGGTATGCCTTCATCATGTTGCTGCTGATGTTCTCCATGGCTGGCGTTCCCCCTACGTTGGGTTTCTACGCAAAATTCGCCGTGTTGCAGGCTGCCTTGCAGGCGGGTCTGGTGAAGCTGGTCATTTTTGCCGTGCTGATGGCGGTGATTGGCGCGTTCTACTACCTGCGCATCGTCAAGCTGATGTATTTCGACGAGCCGCAGGATCACACTCCGATCAAGCCGCAGCGTGACGTGGCGCTGGTGCTGAGCCTGAACGGCTTGCTGGTGCTGTTGATTGGCCTGATGCCGGAATGGCTGATGGAGCTGTGTGCCTACGCCGTCTCGCAGAGTATCGAATAATGGGCAATATCGGGTTGACTCACGCCATCCTCATTCTGCTGGCGCTGTTGGCAGCTAACCTGCCTTGGTTCTCCGAGCGCCTGTTTTATGTGATTCCAGTGAAGCACAAGCACATTGGGTGGCAGTTGCTGGAACTGGTGATCCTGTATTTCGTCGTCGGCGCCATTGCATTCTTTGCCGAGAGAGCCACCCTGGGGCAAGTGACCCCGCAGCACTGGGAGTTCTACGCCACTACCGCCAGCCTGTTCCTGGTGTTCGCTTTCCCCGGTTTTGTCTGGCGCTACCTCTGGCGTCGATGAGCGACAGCCTTACCGAGACCGAAGTCGCTTCCGAAACCGTATTCCACGGCAACCTGCTGCATGTCAAACGCGACCGTGTCGTGCTGCCTAACGGCTCCGAGACCGGCCGCGAATACATCGTGCACCCTGGGGCAGTATTGGTGGTGCCGATCCTGGATGACGGGCAACTGGTATTCGAACGGCAGTTCCGTTACCCGCTGCGGAACATTTTCATCGAGCTCCCTGCTGGCAAGATCGACCCCAATGAAGATCCGCTGGAAACCGGGAAGCGTGAGCTGCTGGAAGAAACCGGTTATACCGCACGTGACTGGCGATACCTGACGACACTGCATCCCTGCATTGGATACTCCGATGAGCGGATACTGGTCTATCTCGCCACAGGTTTGCAGGCGGGAGACCACCGTCGTGATCATGATGAATCCCTGGAGATTTTCACCTTGTCGCTGGAGGCTGCGATGCAGGCGATGCAGCGTGGCGAGATTACCGATGGCAAGAGCATGATTGCCCTGTTCTGGGCGGAAAAATTCCTGCAGGGCGCGTGGGCGCCATCCCCGTAATCGGCGTGTAGGCCATTCAGGGGCTTACTGCACCTTGTCGGGGATGTCGTGATGATGATTGTGATTAGGGAACTCTACCCGGAAAACACAGCCGCGGCCGTCTTTGCCTTCTTGTAGCGTGATTGTCGCGCCATGTGTCCAGGCGATCTGCTGCACGATCGCGAGCCCAAGCCCGGTGCCTTCCACGGCATTGGCGCGATCTACCCGGTGGAAACGTTCGAATACCCGTTCCCGCTCCTCGAGCGGAATGCCCGGGCCATTGTCCTCAACGGATAAACAGACTGGGGGGCCGGCCTCGAGGCGTACCGTGATCTGCCCGCCGGATGGGGTGTAGCGGATGGCGTTTTCGACCAGGTTCAGCAGCAGTTCCTGCAACAACTGCGGGTTGCCGCGGATGGTGACCGGGGTTTCTTCACCTTCAAAGCCAAGATCTATGCCCTTGTTCGCGGCCAGTGGCGCATTTTCAAGCACGATTTCCCGTGCCAGTTCGCGCAGGTCGAGCTTGTCGAACAACGCATTGCCGCCGGCGGCTTCGCTACGGGATAGCAGCAGCAACTGATGGATGAGATGGTTGAGGCGTCTGGAAACGGTCTTGATTTGCAACAGGGCATGGGTGGTGGGGGCGGGATTATCCTGCCCCAGGGCCAGATCGGTCTGCGCCGCGAGACCGGCAAGCGGGGTGCGCAACTGGTGGGCGGCATCCGCGGTAAAGCGTTTCTGGCCCTCAAAAACGGTTTCCAGGCGTTTCAGCAATCCGTTGATTTCATCGACCAGCGGCAAGACCTCGACCGGAACCTGCGTGGTGGGTGCCGGCCGCATGTCGAGATACGAGCGGTGTGCAATGGCGTCACGCACTTCGTCCAGCGGTTGCAGGCCGCGCCGGATGCCGAACAGGACCAGTATTGCGGACAGGCCGATCAGGACGATCTGTGGAACGACGAAGCTGGAGAGGATCTGATCTGCGAGCCGTTTGCGTTTGTTGAGGGTCTCGGCGACCTGGACATGCAGTAATTGCTGTTGGCCCTGTAACGTGATCGAAATGGGTGTCGAGACGACGCGCACCGGTTTCCCGCCCAGATCGCTGTTGTAATAGACGGCCTCGTTCGTCGACTTGACCTTGGCGGGCGATAGCGGTAGCCGGGCATCGCCGATCAGCCGCATGCCTTGTGCCGTGATGATGCTGAAAAAAGTCTCGTCATCCGAATCGGCCAGGATCAATTCACTCGCCGAGTTTGGCAGATGAATCCGTCCGCTGTCTTCGGCCGATTTTCGCAGCAGCTGCGTGATATCGAATGCCGATTCGTACAGGGCGTGATCGTATTCGCGTTCGGCAAAGCCCAACGCCAGGCGGTAAACGACTACCGTGCCGACAATCAGCATCACCAGTAGCGGCGCCAGTTGCCAGATGAGCAGCGTACGTCGGAGGGAGCGGTGGCGATCGCTCATTTCGGTCGGCCTATCATGTAGCCTAACCCGCGTACCGTCTGAATCTCGACACCGTAGGGTTCGAGTTTTTTACGCAGGCGATGCACGTAAACCTCAATGGCGTTGCTGCCCAAGTCTTCGTCCCAGCTGCATAGTTTTTCCATGAGTGCCTCCTTGGCGACGGCCTTGCCGGCGCGCATCAACAGTGCCTCCAGCACGCCCAGTTCGCGGGAGGAGAGGTTGAGCGGCTGACCGTCCGCGGTGACGCTGCGGGTCGCCATGTCGTATCGCAGTTGGCCAAACTCGATTTCGCTCGAAGATGCTGCTCCGCCGCGTCGCAACAATGCACGTACCCGGGCTAGGAACTCCGGCATGTCGAAGGGCTTGAGCATGTAGTCGTCAGCGCCGAGGTCAAGGCCCCTGACGCGATCATCCAGCGCATCGCGTGCGGTCAGGATCAGCACCGGGGTGTCCGTGCGCCGACTGCGCAGCCGCTGCAATACTGCAAAACCATCCATGCCCGGCAGGTTGAGGTCCAGCACGATGGCATCGTAGACCTGATCCTGCAACGCCACATCGGCTTCGTTTCCTCTACGTGCCCAATCCACGGCATAGCCGCTACGGCGCAAGGCGTTGAGCAGAGCATCGCCAAGGACTGCATCGTCTTCCACCTGGAGGATGCGCATGGTTAATTCGCCTAATCCCGCGCAAGCGCCATCTGTGCAGCCGCAAATGCGGCTCGTTGGGCATGATGCGCCAGGAGCAGGTTTTCCTGTGCGAGGTTTTCCGCCAGCATTGCTTTCAGCAGTTCGATGCGGCTCAGGCGCCCTGCCGATATTTCTCGTTCTATATCGTGCACATTAGCCGTCTGGATTTCCAGAAAATCGCGGCTGGCTTTGGCCTCGGCGTTGGATAAACGCCAACCGGCCAGAGCGGTTTCAACATCTTGCAGAGCGGCCAGCACGGCTTTGCGGTAGAGAGCGTCGCGGCTGGCGGGGGCGGCATCTGCCTGTTCCAGTTGCGCTGCGAGCGGCAGTCCGTCGTCATCCCCATTGGTGGTGGTTGACGCGAGCAGGCGCTGCCAAGCGGCCTGCACGTCAGGCCGGCGATCAATCACGGTGCCCGGGGGGTCGGGTTGAATGGCAAGGTGCCCCGCAAACAGGCCATCTCCGCCCGCGGCCAACTTGAATTCGACGGGAGCCAGCCCTGACAGCAGTGCCAGCTTTGCCATGGCTTGCTGGTAATCATGATGAGTCTTTGCGATGGCCTGGCGCGTTTCGATTTCAGTTTGCTCCGCTTCGCGCAGGGTGCGTGTATCAATCAGCCCGGCGACCAGTCTCCGGTGCAGTCTGGAGGTCAGGTCACTGGCCAGCTGCATGCGTTGCCGCAGGAGATTTTTCCGTTTTTCGGCAAGTCGGGCGTCGATATAGGCCGAAGTGACTGCATGGGTCACATCCAGCCGGGTGACGTGAGTGTCGTTTTCCGCAGCATGCAATTCGGCCGCCGCCATGGCTTGCTCGTCGGGATCGGCATCAGTCACGGTCGTCCTGATTTTGCTCAGGCGCGCCTCGGCGATGCGAATATCGGGGTTGTTCATCAGTGCCTGGGCGATCAGGTCATTCAGCACCAGATCATTCAGTGCCTGCCACCATGGGCTGGCAGGGGCTGTTTCGATTGCAGGCGCATGTGTCCACGCAGTCGGCAGGATCGCCTGTTGTGGCGCGGGGGCGGAGGGTTCCACGCTGGGTAATTCCTGCACGGCCTGTGTAGTACATCCCACAAGCATGGCTGGCAGGAGTAATGTGAACAAACGCTGCATTATTTGAATATCCGTACGATCACGCGTTGCCCGATCAGCAACTGTGGCGCATCCACCGAAAGCAAGCATTCGACCACATGGTCATCCTGCCGTTCGTGCGGGTCATCGCTGGGGGTGCGTGCGCCTACCATGCGGCCTATGCGCACTACGCGGGCCGGGAATTTATGTGTTTCGTCTGCCTCGAGAATGACTTCGGCAGCTTGCCCCGGCCTGACTTCCGGCACGAAGCGCTCTTCCAGCTCAGCCTGTACCACGCGGGGAGTATTGGGTGCCAGCAGAAACAGCGGATTCTGTGTGCCGACGACGTCCCCTAGGTGTGTTTGCAGGCGTACCAGCTGACCATCCAGCGGCGCCCGTACTACGTGCTGTTCGATTTCCAGTTCGGCGGCTTTCACGCGCTGGGCCGCCGTTTCGACGGCTGCGCTGGCGGAGGCGATTTCCGCCTTGGCCAGTCTGACCTGGTCTCCAGCCTGATCCAGTTCCTGACGGGCCACGGTATTATCGGCGGCCAGTGGGGCGAGGCGGGCCTCTTCACGCTCGGCGACGCTGCGTTTGGCTTCCAGTGTGGGCAGGGCGCGCTTGGCCTGTTCGAGTTCCGCGCGCGCCAGATCGGCTGCGACACGGGCCTGCTGATCATCCAGCAGTGCCAGTGTTTGCCCGGCCTTGACCATGTCGCCTTCTTCCACCAGCACCTTTTGTACGGTGCCTTCATGGCGTGCCGACAGGCGGAGTACGCCGCCCTTGATGTCGATGCGACCCTTGGCGGTAGCCACGTAAGGCGATGCGGCGACAGGCGTGCGTTGTGCGGCCTGCGCTTGCTGCGTTTCTGGCTGGAACAGCCAGAGCGATAGCCCCCCCAAGGCGAGCAGGGCCAGTCCGTAACGTGGCATGGCGATCTTGCTGAAAATGGAAGTCTTGTTCTGTTTATTCATGAGGATGCTCAATAATATCGCCAATCGGCGCTTTGAATTTACTGCGATGTTCGTCGTTTACCACGATGCCGTCTTCCAGGGTAATCACGCGGTCGGCGTGGCTGAACAGGCGAGGATCGTGGGTGACTCCCAGCACTGTCGCGTTGTGCTCGCGCGCGATGCGCTTGAGGAGGTCGATCACGATCTGACCGTTGGTGCCGTCCAGTGCCGAGGTGGGTTCGTCGGCAAACATCAGCTGCGGATGCTTGACCAATGCCCGGGCGATGGCTACGCGTTGCTTTTCTCCGCCTGAGAGTTCGAACGGACGCAAGTGCATGCGACTGGCCAGTCCTACTTCGGCCAAGGCATCCTGTGCGCGCCGGCGGGCGGTATCCCCATGCAGTTGCAGATACTGCAGCGGCAATATCACGTTTTCCAGCGCGGTGAGGGCGCCGAACAGGTTGAAGCCCTGAAAGATGAAGCCGCAATGCTGCAGCCTGAACAGGTCAATGGCATGATCGTCCAGCGACCACAGGTCGGTGTCAAGCGCACGCACATGTCCGGAATCTGGGCGTAACAGGCCGGAAAGCATGGCCAGCATGGTGCTTTTCCCGGAACCGGAAGGTCCGACCACCAGAGTCAGTTCGGCCGGGTAAATTTGCAGCGAGCTGTCCTTGATGACCTGATGGGTGATCTGCCCGGAGGTAAATGCCTTCGAGATGTGCTGGCTGACAAGCGTAGGTTGTTTGCTCATGTCACCTCAGCAGCGTGGCCGGATCGGCTCTGTACAGGGCGCCCAAGGCATACCAGCCGGAGCCCAGCGCAATGGCCAGGATGACAATGGTGGAGCCGCCCAGCAACCACCAGGGGAATTTCATGGCGATCGAGGTGACGACGCCCAGCCAGGCAGCGCCGGCGGTGAGCAGGGCGGTGATGGCCAAGCCGACCAGGCCGATCCAGAAAGCCTGTTCCAGCACGATTCGACGGAGCGCCCATTGCGATACCCCGAGCGCCCGTAGCGCAGCGAACTCCTTGACTGATGCCAGGATGGAGGCTGCCAACGTCTGGCTGGTAATGACAATGCCGACGATCAGCCCCAGCAGCGTCGCCACGCCGGCACCGGTGCCGGCGCCGGATTCGAACAGCCAGTAAAGTTGCGACTGGACGGAGAAATCCTTGGCACGCCAAACGCTGTAACGTTTGTAAGGGTGGCGGTCATTGAGTTCGTGTGCCACCTTGGCCGCGTCGGCGCCGGGGGTCAGCGCCACCAGGTAATAGGTGGTTTCATCGCCAGTAATAAATCCGGGGTCGATGCTGCGCGCGGTATTGAACGAGGCCAGCACGTTCACGCCGCCGATGGCACGAATGCCGTCCACAAAGCCTGCCACGCGTACGCGCTTGCCGTTGATTTCGGCTACTCCTCCCAGCTGGGCGCCGAGTTTTGCTTTGTCCGCACGGTCGATCAGTACGGCGTCCGGCTCATCCAGCAACCTGCGCTGCTCCGACGTCAGAAGGTGGGCGAATGCAAGCGCGCTGGGGCGCGTGTCGATGGCATTGATGGTGGCGGATATGGCAACGCCGTCGTCGCGACGCCAGTCGCCGAAGCCCAGATGCAGGCGTTCCACGGCAGCCACGGCAGGGTGCTGCCACGCCTGTAAATCGCTGCCGGGCGGCAAGTCGCGGCCGAGGTCTACGCTCTGCGTGTTGCGATAGCCGATCCACAGGGCCGCCCTGGATTGCTCGATGGCCAGCGAAACGCTGCCGAACAGCCCCAGCAACAGTGCCATCTGCACGATCAGCAACAGCCCTGCGAAGCTTACTGCCAGTACTGCTGCCAGATAGCGTCGCCATTCGTAGATGAGAGAGGATCTTGCCAGTGAAACTTTCATTATTTGCGGGGTAAAACGACCTTGAAACCATGACCATATAAAGGAATTGCAATTGTAAGTGATTTGTAAGTCTTAAGTGCTATCTTCATCGTGACTTTTAATGAATGGGGGTACGCATGCTGTTTGTCATTGATTTCGACGGCACGTTGTCTGTCAGGGATACCGTGGATGCGATGCTTGAGCGCTTTGCCGGCCCGGAATGGGAAGAGGTGGAGCAGGAGTGGCTGGATGGCCACATCACCGCCGTGCAGTGCATGCAGAAGCAGTTGCGCATGGTTAAATCCGACCATATGTCGCTCGAAAAGTTTTTCCGCGGCATTCAGCTTGATGCCAGCTTCCTGCCGTTCTACAAGCATGTCAGCCAGTTTTCCAGCGTGGCTATCGTCAGCGACGGCCTCGATCACGCCATCAAGGTGGCCATGAAGAACGCCGAGTTGCCTGAGC
>DAIDAS010000242.1 GCA_027310505.1 bacterium | reverse complement strand
CCAATGTCCTGTATCAAGGACTGGCTGACTCTTATGCTGTCACGGATGCCAAATGGGGCGTCACCCGTAGCTGGGATTTGAATCCGCGAGGTAGCTTCCACGCCGCTACCAGCATAGGCTATGCAGCGGGAAGTCTTACAGTCACCGGTGTACAGTCTGGCTTTACCACAACAGCTTATCCAACAAATGTGCTGCTGGAAGGTACGCTGCGGGCACACACTGTGATCGGAAGCACGCAACGCCAAACAGCGCCTGTTGGCGGTAATTTGAACGTCACTCTTAACGGTGGTGTTGTTCATCTGTCAGCTCCGGGTAGCACCCTGGTTGCGGGTGACTCGCACATTAATACCAATATATTCGACAACGGTTTCGATAACCTAACACTTGGTTTTTCTGATTATGCAGTAAACCCCACCACCATTACGGTGGATTCAGCCATTCATACCGGTCCCAAAGGGAGCGTGTCGTTCAATGCAACAGAGATTGACATCAATGCCAACATGACCTCGCCGGGTGGGGTAATTAAAGCTGTCGTGTCTCCATCTGTGAACGGAGGTTTTGTGCCTGGTAATTTGCCTAAGGGCATCTTCGTGGCAGATGGCGTGACTTTAAGTACGGCCGGATTATTGGTAAATGACCCTGCTACGATTGCTAGCTCCTCCACAAATGCTGATGCAATACACACACCACTGGTGCTAAATGGTGGCGGCATAAGCTTGATGTCCGGTAAAAGAGGAAAAGATGGCGACAGCAGTAACCCCCCAGTTTACTCACCAGGTTTATTAACGCTCGGCAAAGGCAGTGTGTTGGATGCCAGCGCTGGTGCCTGGCTTGACGCAAGCAACAAGCTGACAGGCGGCAATGGCGGAGATATTAGTCTATGGTCCGGATTGGGTTCTACGCCTCAATTGCTTGGTTCGATCAAATCCTATGGTTTTAGCAAAGGTGGTAGCTTTTCGCTGGGAACTGGCAGCGATGTTCAGGTTGGCGGGCAAGCGCCAACGGTAGCCGGTACGCTTTGGTTCCCTGCGTCGTTCTTCGAGCAAGGTGGGTTTTCGTCCTTTTCGATAGCGTCGAAGTCGGTAGGTAATTCTTCGTTTGTCATCGGTGATGCTACAGGGGCACCTACGCTGATTCATCCCAAGATGCAAACTCTGGTGCCGAACTTCTCGGCGATACAAAACCTGGTGACTGGCAACTCATTGGGGCTATCCAATGGCGGTAACCCCGCCGTCACGGATATTGCAACGCCGGTGTTGTTGGTGGAAGGCATGCGCACGCCGACGTCCGTCACATTTTCCGCTGCAATAGATACTACTGGCGGTAATACTAGTATAGCCAAGATGACCGTGTTGCCTAACACCGAGATTCGAACCGATGTGCCGGTCATCGGTAAGAGTGACCGTGGCAATATCACTGTGAAGGGTACAGATCTCCGGGTGTATGGAAATTTGATCGCCCCCGCAGGCAATATCACCCTCGGCGGATTTGATGTATTAGTCGCCGACACCGCTAATCTTCTTGCACGTGGGTACTATGCCGTGCCGATAGGCGCCACGAATCTGAGTAAGGCTGATGTGCTGCAGGGCGGCAGTATTTCAGTCGCAGCGGGCGAATTGCTGACCTTGAGGCAGGGAAGTTTGCTGGATGTTTCAGGCACTACGGGCCTGGTTGATGTGGTTGGTGTCAAAGGCAGTACTCGGGAAACCCTGCATGGTGCGGCAGGCACGATCAATATTTCCTCGGTCCTCGGCATGGCGTTGGACGGGGATTTGCGCGGTACTGCCACAGGCAATGGTAAGGCTGGCAGCCTTAATGTTTCCATGGACGATGGTGGCGGCAGCATTAGTGATCCTGCTGTCGTGCTGACAGTGACTCAGGCCCGTCAAGTACGGGCTGGCAGTGTGGTTCTTGGGCAGGGTTCAATTTCTGCCGAGCAGATTGCAAGTGGTGGATTTGACAAAGTTAACCTGAAAGAACACTTCTTTACCAGTGACTTGGGTACAAGGGCAGCAGGGATTGACAATATCGCGCTGGAAAGCGGATTGAATCTGGTGGTGCCCGGCTCCCTTACTTTAAATTCTGATCTATTGACAGTGACCGGGAATGGGGTAGCACAGTTATCGGCTCCCTACGTTGCATTCGATGGGTTCAGTTCCTCATCGGCAACTCCGGGGAGTGCAACACTCAAGGTCAATGCGGGCTGGATAGATGTCTTGAAAGGAGCATCTATTGCTATTGCCGGGGTTAATACCACTGAGTTCAATAGTCGGTTGGATATACGCAGCACAGGAACATTGGTGGCTCCCGGCGCACTCAAGTTGAGCGCAAGGCAAATTTATGTTGGGGAGAACGGTAATGCGGCCAACTTCCAAGCGGTTGGTGCCAATAGCCGTATCGAAATATCATCCAGCGGAGCAACCTCTATCCCTGTATTGACAGCTGGCAGTACCCTGTCATTTACCGCAGATGAAATTGTGCAAGGCGGCGTGTTGCGCTCGCCCTTTGGCAAAATCAACCTTAATGCAACGAACAAATTGACCTTGGTTCCCGGTAGCCTGACATCCGTTTCTGCCGAAGGTCAGACTTTGCCGTTCGCTGACTTGACATCATATGGAGGTTGGCAAGTAGCAGGTTCAATCTATTCTTTTTTTGATAAGGCAAACGGGGCGCCGGAAAAAAGCATCATACTTGCTTCCAAGAGCGTGAATCTACAACCGGGCGCCACGGTGGATATTTCTGGTGGCGGCGATCTGGAAGGGTCCAGATTTGTCCCTGGCATTGGTGGTACCAAAGATATCCTGGGTGGCCTTCCCGATGGTAATGGCAATCCTACCGTATTTGCCATATTGCCTAATCGGTCAGGTGAGTACGCGCCGACCGGAGGTAGCGACGCAGTATATCTCACTGGTATCCCAGGTCTTGCGGCCGGTATCTACGCAAAACTGCCGGCGCGATATGCCACAATGCCAGGCGCCTATCTGCTGCAGGCCAGCCCCGGCAGGCAGATGCTGCCGAATCAGGCGCTGACCCAACCAGACGGTACCACACTGGTCTCTGGCTATAGCACCACCTTGGGTACGGATCATCGTGACACCAGGTGGAGTACCTATCAGCTGACCGATGGCAGCGTATTCCGCCCCGCCAAGGGCACTATTTCCAAGGCGCCAGCAGAGTATTTCTTTGTCTCCGGCAACCAGCAATTTAAGGATGATGCATTGAGCAATAATTCATCAGTGCCGCGCCTCCCATTTGATGCTGGGCGACTGGTGCTGGATGCCAGCCAACAGTTGGCACTCGGTGGACACATTCTCTCCAATAAACCTGAAGGTGCGCTTGGTAGCCAAGTGGATATCAGCACGGCCAAAATTGCCGTCGTATCGAATATTGATCCCAGCAACTTCAGCGGTGCGATTCAGATCACGGCTAGTGACCTGAGCAATCTGAATGTTGGCAGTCTGTTGCTGGGGGGGCTGCGTGGGGCGCGTCAGATCCAAGATCCAAAGATTCCCAACGATCCAACCAAAACGATCGACGATCCCGATGGAACGATCCAGTTCAAAGCTAATGCGACTGATGTCGTGTTCGCCAATGATGCCAATCACATACTGGCGGTTCCAGAGTTGTTCGCGGTCGCCAAGAATAATCTGACGGTGAACACGGGTGCGGCATTAGACACGATAGCCAGTTCACGGCCAGCTGTAGACAAGAAGATACTTGCTGATGGGCCAGGGGCTCTGCTGGCGATTTCCGGACAGGATGACCTGGTCTACAGGCGCACCAATCCTAGTGCCACGAATGGAATTTTGACGGTACAAAACGGCTCCAGCATCCATGCCCATCGCTCGCTGGTGATGGACGCCACCAATACAACTACGCTGTCTGGCCCATTGACAGTCAATACGGGGGGATCTGCCACATTGGGTGCCAATGTCGTGGAACTGGGTAGCAGTGGGGTTGCTCCGGCAGGTCTGCGTCTCGACAGCACTATGTTGGCTGGCTTGGGCAACATTGCCAGAATGACAGTCAACAGCAGCAGTAATGTACGCATTATCAGCCCGCTCAACTTTGGTAACCAGAATCTGGATATCGTATTTAACACGGCTGGCATCACCGGTGCCTTGGGAGCAGGACAGGCTGCTAATCTGGTTGCCAAAACCTTCACGCTTGAAAATACCGCTGGAGTCCCCTTCGTGGCAACAGGGACTGGCAACGGCACGCTGAACGTGAACGCCAAAACAATCAAACTGGTCGGAGATCCCACTCAAACCAACCCTACCAATTTGAGTAATACGACGCTGGGTGACGGCTTTGCTACAGTTAATATTGCGGCAACGGGCGAACTGTTGGTGAGCGGTACTGGCACCACTACCTTCGGCAATGGTGGCACCACTACTACGCTATCCAGCACGCGCTTGGCTGCGGCAAGCGGCAGCGTATACAAATTGACCACTGCCGGCTCGCTGTCCACCCTCAAGACGGCGGCACCGGAAGCATTGCCAGTATCCCGCGGTCTGGGTGCCAAAATTGACTTGACAGCCGCCACGCTGACACTGGGTGGAGATGTGGAACTGCCTTCGGGTCAATTCCTTGCGACCGCTACCACGGGTAACCTGACGGTAGCGAGTGGTGCGAATATCAAGGCGAATTCCATCCCAGTAAATTTCAGTGGAATCGCGACTGAATATACACCGGCAGGATTGGTGGCGCTGGGGGCCGCTGCGGGTAACATCAGCGTGGCCTCGGGAGCTACCATTGATGTTTCGGGCGGGGGCAATGCCGATGCTGGAACCCTGAAACTTACCGCTGGCCAAGGCGATGTGAATGTTGCTGCCGGTGCGGTATTGAACGGTCAGGCTGCTACCAGCCGTGAGGGCGGCAGGTTTGAACTGGATGCCAGGACGTTACCCAGTTTCAGCAACCTCAACACCACACTCAACAATGGAGGATTCAATTCCAGGCGTGAGCTTCGCGTACGCACCGGTGATATCGTCATCGCTGCTGCAGACACCGTTACTGCACGAAGCTTTGTGCTGAGCGCCGACGGTGCGGGTGGTGTTGGCGGCAATATTGATGTATTCGGCATGGTAAATGCCGACGGCAATAATGGCGGCAACATCGAGCTCTACGCCCAAAAGAATCTCACTTTGGAGGGCACCGCCAAGCTGCTGGCACGAGGTACCGGTGATACGCTGGTAGCACGTGACGGCACGATAGGGGCTGGCGGAAGCGTCATATTGTCGTCGTATTCCACTTCGGCGAATGCCATCTCCGCAGCGGCGGGTGCCTCGATTGACGTTTCCGGCGACCAGGTTGGCCCGGTTTTGGGCAACCCAGGCAAGGTCACTCTGCGCGCTATGCGCACCGGGGTGGGCGCTGGAGATGGCGTAAATACGATTGCGACCAATGTGACGGCAGCCGTGAAGGGCGTGAAGGGCATAGACGCGAGTGGGGTGCCTTACGGCGCGGTGCGCCTGGAAGCAGTCAAGACCTATGGAGGAGCAGGAGCCATCGACTTGGACGCGCAGCAAGCGACCATAGCAGCCGATACCAATACGTTCATCACTGCGGCAACACCGGGTCTTGCGGCTTACTTGACTACGCAGGACGGCATGGGCGTCGTGCTGGCAGCGGGCGCGGAAGTGCAAGCCACTGGTGCTGCCGGCACCATCACGACGACGGCCGGCTGGGATCTGAACACTGATCCTAATACGGGGACTAATGAAGGCACGTTAACGCTGCGGGCAGCAAAAAATCTTGCGTTCAATGGTTCGCTGAGCGATGGTTTCAGTGGTACTAGTGTTGTTGCTGGTGATACAACCTGGGGTTTCAACCTGATCTCCGGTGCTGACTTTACAGCGGCAAATCCGTTTGCTACCAACACTTCAGCAGGAAATATGACCGTGGGCATCCCCGTCAACGGGAACATTCCATCCAGTGGCAGCCAGATACGTACCGGTAGTCAAGGCATACGCATTGCTACTGGTGGCGATCTGACACTGGCCGATTACACCTCGGCGATCTACACCATTGGCCGTCAATTGACGGCAGCTGAAGGCGTGCCGGGTTTTGTTCCAACTACTGGGCTGTCTGGTGGGCTGTACATGACGGGCGGTGGGAGTATTCAAATCAAGGCTAAAGGTAGCCTGATAGCCACCCCAGGCTACGACCTTCGCGGCCTGCCCTTTACTAATAATGTTACGAAGTGGTTGGCACATTCCGGTAACAACAATGGCCGTACTGGTCCCGTTTCCACTAGAGCAAAAGATGCAAGTTGGTGGCCATTAATCAAAGAGTTCAATCAGGGTGTGGCTGCATTTGGTGGAGGTAATGTGAGCCTTCAGGCAGATAATGATATCCACTTATTCTCGGCATCTATCCCGACAATGGGTCGCTACGACACATATACATACAACCCATTGACGAATACAAACGATCTAACCGGCCCCGGTGCTAAATATAGTGTAGATGGCGGTGGCAACCTGAGAGTTGAAGCCGGAGGCAACATTGATGGTTATTACTATACTGGCCGTGGGACTGTCAGTGTGATTGCTGGGGGGCGTTTTGGTACCAAGGGTATGAACGGTGATCATATTGGGGATACATACTTGGCTTTGCAAGACACCATCGTAGAAATAAGTGCAGCGCGTGGTATTTCTGTGACAGATGCGTTCAACCCCACTGCGGACTTCGGTTTTCCCGTTAATGCTATACAGGGTTTACGTAGTTACTTAACGTACTCAGATCGTGCAAGTGTGCGACTGGCATCCGCGAGTGGTGATGTTAATTTCTGGCGCGGTAGTTTACTTAATAGTTTAGGCCAGATTCAACCTGGCAGTATGGAAATGAAAGCTTTTGATGGGGATGTCAGAGCGAGCGCGGCGATGTACCCGACATCACGAGGCACATTACGACTGCTGGCTAATGGCAATGTTTACGGTAGTGGTGGGATAACTGACATCATTATGAGCGACGTCGATCCCAATGCTTTGCCAAATCCTTTCAATCCTATAACTCCGAATTTAGATACAAATGGGCATTCACCAGTGCCGATGCACCTTGGAGATACAAAACCCGTTGAGATTGTTGCCAATAACGGCAATATTGGTATTGGTGCGACGTTAGCCAAAGCGGCTTTGATCCATGCAGGGCAGGATATTACCGGCAGCTTCAACGTTGAACACTCAAGTCCAAATGATATTACGGTAGTCGATGCAGGGCGTGACTATTCAGGACGGCAGAGTGATGTTAACGGCCCCGGTAATCTGCTGATAGAAGCCGGGCGTAACGTTAACGTAAACCAGGGTAGTATCAGCAGTTTAGCAAACACTGTTATTAAACCCCTTCCATCCGTAGGCGCTTCCATCACCATCCTTGCCGGTTATGGCAAGCAAGGTGCGAAGGTGGCCGACTATATCGCCACCTATATCAACCCGACGGGGGCTGGCCCTTCGACCTTGCATGCGGATAGCGCAGGACTGGCCGAATACCGTCAGCAAACCGCCAAGGCTGTTGGAGACTACATGCGCGATTTGACTGGTAACGCTGGCTTATCCGATGCTGATGCCATGACGCAGTATCTGGCGCTGGATGCCAACCGGCAAGCCGTATTCGCCTATCGCCATTTCTCATCGGAATTGGCAGCAACGGGCCAGACCTTTGCCAAAACGAAGAGTTATGCCCGTGGCGATAATGCCATTGCCACACTGATCCCTGCAGGAAGTGGCTATCAAGGCGATATTACAGCTCAAGGTACTCAACCAGCGTCAGGGTATGGAATTATTAAAACCCTGCGCAATAGCAGTATCGACTTGCTGGCACCAGGTGGCTTGATATCCACTGGCTTGCCGGGCGGGGATGCCGGGGAAATTCGTACCGAACGAGGGGGTGCCATACGCGCGTTTGCTGAGAAGGATTTCCAGGTGAATGCAGGTAAGGTGATTACCCAGTACGGTAGTGATATCACGGTGTGGGTGAACAATGGCGATATTGATGCCGGCCGGGGCTCCAAGACAGCCGTTTCAATACCGGAGCGCCAGGTCACTGTTGATAACGATGGCAATGTCACCACCATATTCAACGGTGTTGCTACAGGTTCCGGTATCCGCGCGCAGACCTTTGACCCGGATGGTCCGAACGGGCCTGCGATAGCCCCGGAAAAGGGATCCGTAACCCTGGTGG
>DAIDAS010000232.1 GCA_027310505.1 bacterium | reverse complement strand
GGGGTCATGCAGCCATACGGCTCGAATGTACGCTGGCTCAGACCCCGCACGACGTTCTTTTCATTCTTGACGTTGAGTACGGCGCGACTGCTGGCATACGTGCTCGGCAAACGGCTGAGCGGCAGACGATAGGCATGGATTTCATGCGGGGTGCCCTGCAGTTTCTTCCACCCCCGTCCGTACAAAGTCAGCGGCTTTTCGATGGAACTCACAAACTCTCCGCGGCCAGGCGTGTTGTTTGCCACATAGACGATCTTCTCGGAACGAGGCACCTGCAGCGGCCGGAACACCTTGGGATCAAGCGCCAGCGGCAGATAACTTGCCGGGGCGGAAAACCCGTGTTCCTGCACCTGATCGATAAAATACGTGTCGGTACAGAATATCCAATCCATGTATTCGGCGAACACCCCTTCGACACGGGTGAATTTATCCCCGACCCAAGCCACCTTGATTGCCTTGGGGCATGCTTCCTGCGCGACTTCGAACACGTAAGCCGGCATCCAGTTCGAGGCGATCATGACGTACACCACCAGATCGGGTTGATATTCCTGCAGCTTGCGCCGCAACCGCTCCGCGACAACCTTGGTTTTGTCGCCTTCAATGGCGCCCAGCATCTTGTAGTACAGCGAATGTGCCCGATTTCGCCCATTCACGGCAAAATAATCCACCTCGCACCCAGCCCGCCGAAAACCCTCAACGGTATATTCCGTCCAGTTGACAATACTGTTGCATTTACCGACGACCAACACCTTAATCAACTGACCTCTCCCGCAGATATGATCCAAAATCGAAATAGGCGACATTATGAGCCATTGGCGAGCGCAGTGCGCGCCTTCATAGCCTGCTAAAATAATGCCATTTCGACTCGAATGACTTGGCCGTGATAAACAATCAACCTGATGGTGAACACATTTGCGCCATTATCGTCACCTATCATCCTGACACAGAATTTCCATCCCGTTTGGCATTAGTGAGGGAACAGACGGGCCATGTCGTGATCGTGGACAATCACTCGACCGACGCAGAAGTCACCATGCTGCGTTCTAACTGCATCGATTCCAAGGTGGACGCCGTACTGAATCCAGAAAACTTCGGCATCGCACGCGCATTAAATATCGGCATCCAGCAGGCCATGCAACTTGGTTATGATTGGGCGTTATTGCTGGACCAAGACACGCTAATCGATCGCAATTTGGTCGAAACCTTATGCACGGCGTATGAAGCGTTTCCCGAAAAATTTCATCTGGCTGTGATTGGCGCCAATTTCCGAGACATCCACCGACCCACCGCACAGACCCAAGCGACCAGGGCATGGGAAGAGGTCGACTGGGTCATCACCTCGGGATCGTTGCTGCCCTTGAGCACTTATGCAGACATTGGCCCATTCAGGGATGAGTTTTTTATCGATTTCGTCGATACTGAATATTGCCTGAGGGCGAAGACCAAGGGTTACCACGTGATCCGAGTCCTTACTCCGCTGATGTCCCATTCCATCGGGAAGTCCTCCCCGCACAGACTGTTTGGAAAGACGAGATGGACCACCAACCACTCTGCCGACCGTCGCTACTACATGGCCAGAAACAACACCGCTCTATTGCGCGAATATGGCAACTATAGTTTCGGAGGCTGGATATTCAAGGGATTCACATCTTGCCTCAAGCCGTGGAAACGCATCCTGCTTTATGAATCATCAAAAGGCAGCAAATTTACAGCTGTCCTACAAGGCTGGTGGCATGGAGTGATCGGAACGATGGGACGCCGGAGATAGTGTCATTGCCATCACAATTTAAAGAGGTGATCTTAAAACTAATGTACCAATTATCTGTTAATTCTATTACGCCTTATTTCGTAATTATGGCGTTATGTTTTTTCGTCGCCAACCATCTCAGCTGGCTAATAGACGAGAAATACTACACAGAGAACTCCACGCAACGCCACCATAGCATCAACGGTATTCGGGCAATCCTTGCGATGAGCGTCTTTTTCCATCATTCCGTCATAACCTATTACTTCTATCAACATGGGCGTTGGGAAGTGCCTCCCTCAGCCTTCTTTACCCTGCTTGGACAAGTATCGGTTGGTATATTTTTTTCGATAACCGGATTTCTTTTCTGGGGAAAAGCTCTTCACTCAAACGGGGTCATTTCTTACAAATCGCTACTGATTTCCAGAATACGGAGAATCGCACCTGCCTACCTATTAGCCTCCAGTATCATTCTGATGCTGATTGCCTGGCAGAGCAAAATGTTACTCAATGCACCCTTGGGAGAACTTCTAAGACGCTCAGCGTCGTTGCTATTCAGTTTAGGAACCCTATCCAGGCATCCCATTAACGGTATTGATCCCAATCCTCTTGGCGCCGGCGTATTCTGGACCCTACAATACGAATGGCGCTTTTATCTTGCGCTTCCTCTACTGGCTATCTTGCTACGCAATCAGTTCACCATCCTGGTAGCCGTTGCAACCTTGACTGCCTGGCTCACCTATAAAGTCACATACAATTACGATCACATGCCAATTAGCATGCTTTTCTTAAGCGGAATATTGACGGCCCATTCACATCACAACTCCGCGACCCGAAACATACTCCTCTCAAGCCGTATATTGCCTTTTGCTGGAATCGCGGCGTTGGTCGCTATTTTCCTGTTTTTCGAATCAATGTATGGCTATGCACCCACACTACTCATGTTCGTTTTCTTCGTTTCCCTGGTTCACATGCAACCACGCAACCCGTTGTACACTTTTCTAAAGTCAAGGCCAGCCAGACTTCTTGGCGCCGTCAGCTATTCCACATACATCCTTCACAGCATCGTCATTTACCTGTGTTTCACTTTAGTCAACCATTTTTACCCAGTCAGACTCATTACACCTTATCAATTCTGGGGATTGATCGCGTGCATCGCCGTCATTTTGGTTTTAATCTCATCTCTCAGCTACAAATACGTTGAGCATCCATTTTTCAGAAGTCGTTAGTTCTTGTATTTGAGGCATTCGGATCCGAATGCCATAGCCAACGGGCCATCAGTCATGGCGTCCGATTAATGCGGTGACATCAAAACCTGATAAGCCTCCAACGTACTGTCCAGCATGCGCTGCAGCGTGAACGGCTGTTGCTGCGGAATCTGCGGTGCATGCACAAGCCAGCGGCCAGTCAATTCCTCCAATGCTTGTAGCTGTCCCGCATGAACCCTGCCTTCCGGTAAGATAGCTGCCAACTGTTCGCCGACACCACCATGGTCATAGCCGATCACCGGCACGCCTAGGCTCAATGCTTCGACCGTGGTACGCCCGAAGGCTTCCGGCTCGAGGGAAAGGGAATACACGATGTCCGACACCGTCATAATTTCCCGCAGATCGGTCCGATGCCCGGTAAAGGTCAGATGCTGGCGTACACCGGCGCGTTCAGCGAATTGTTCCAGCTCGCGCCGAAACGACTGACGCTTGGCGTGCGCCTCGCCGACCAGCAAACCGTGCACCGGCAAGCCGCGAGCACGCAGTCGACGGATCAACTCGATGAAATCCTCCTGCCCTTTCCAGCGCGTCAAGCGTGCCGGCAATGTGAGCACACGCTTTCCATTCAATTCCGGGTATTGCTGATGCCATGCTTTCAGCCATTCGGTACTGGGTTTGTAGCCGTACGGAAACTGCTCAGGTGATACACCGCGATAAATCAGCCGGATTTTATCCGAATCAACCTGCGGATAATTCTGCAGGATGTAGCTGCGGATCGTTTCGGAAATGGCAATCACTCGCTCGCCTTTGGTCATCACCGCACTGTAGCTATTGACCGAATACGGCCCATGTACCGTGGTGACGAAATGCGGCCGGGTCGCCGGATTCATACCCTTCCATGCCAGGTAAGCCACCCACGCAGGCATGCGCGAACGCACGTGCAGAATATCGACTTTCTGCTCGATCATGAATCGGCGCAATTGCCAGATCAGGCGCAAGGTCCAAAGCGACTTTTTACCGATTGGCCAGGTGAAATGTTCAGAACCTTCACGCAACAGTTGCTCGACCATACGGCCGCCGGTGGACATCACCAGCGAGCGGTGGCCGTGTTCCACCAGATGGTGGGCCACTTCCAGCGTGCCGCGCTCGACGCCACCGGCGTTCAGTGCCGGCAGCATCTGCAATACCGTCAACTTGCGATCAGAAGCCAAACATGTGATCCATGCAGAACGACTTGTCGCCGTTGACGGTGCCGTGATACCCGAACAGGCGGCACGTGGTGTCGCGGATGATGACATAGGCACCCGCACCGGCACGGCGGCGGGATTCCTCGTCGAAGGTCTCGTGATAGCGCCACAGCAACGAGCCACCGCAGGGAACCTTGACCTGGCGCACGGCGACTTCCCGGCCAAGCGCATCGTACAGGGTCAAAGACGTGGTCGATTGCGCGTGCCACGGCGTAGAGGCCGAATAGATCAGATGGCAGAACGTATCCAGCGGAGCATCTCCCAGACGCAGGAACAATCGGGTGCTCAATCCGGGCGGCGTGGTGGCGTAGGATTGCGGCTCATTTTTGTAGGTCAGAACGGTGTTGTAGATATGCCCGCCGAAGCTGGTTTCTGCAATGTGGCCGCTCGCTTTCTGGGTATATCGGAACAACCCGTGCAGCCAGCCGTCCGCCACACCACCTTCATCGAAGTCGTACACCAGCTCGACGTGACCGTAACCACTCGGAAACACCACGCCTTGCGCTTGCAGAAAACCGGCCAGGTCGAACTCAAGCTCCAGGTTGCGCGGCAGACAGCCAAAGCCGTGTCTCGCCATTTCGCGACCCGAGGCATCATAGAAAATCGCAGCGATCGGCAGGTTGATCTGCGCGGTGGACATCGGCGTCGGCTGCATCACGCTCCCCCACTCCGCCACCGGCAGGATCGGCGCAGGCAGGATATAGCTCTTGCCCATCAGGGCGTGCAGTTCGGGGATCCTGGCATCGGCCACCAGATCGTTGCGCTCGACGTTGGCGTGGGCGATGCGGCTGCGCCCGCCCTTGACGTGGATCTCGTAGCGTGGCCGGACGAAATAGCGCCCGGCCTGGATTTCGATCTGCTGCGGCCAGCGCGCATTTGGCAACAGGTCGGCGACGTCGAGAGCATAAGTCGCAAACGGCGGGATTTCCACATCCAGCCAGCGAATATCGCTGGAGCCCATCAAATTGATGCCGACGCCGCCCTTGGGAATCGTCACCGGATGGCTGTTCTGGATCCACAGCACGACTTGCTCGCCTTCTTTGGGCGCCGGCAGCCCGGCAAACAGGTCTGATGGCCAGGCATTGGCATCGTGGGTGCACGAAAGCTGCGTATCGATGTCGTCGCCGTAAATATCCAGCGCGTACTTCACCACATCGTGACCGGCGGTAGCGACGCCCATGACATGAATGAACAGCGAACCGGTGAATTCTCCCAGGCTGAAGCGCTTGCGTACTTCCTGGCTATCCACGACCAGCGCGGCGCCAGGGGCAGGCAAAGCATCCCGCCACTGCGCCAGCGTGTTGCCCTGCTGGTCGAACAGGCAGAACCATACGGCTGGCGGCTTGGGCGCCCCCCAGCCGGACCAGTAATCGGCGGTGACGATCCGTGTATGCCAGCCACCGGCGTCGCGCAGAAAACCGAAATTGGTGGCGAAGTTGAGCGGATCGAGATAGCGCCGACGGTTGGTCAGCATTTCATCCGGAAGGCGCAGTTCATCCA
>DAIDAS010000222.1 GCA_027310505.1 bacterium | reverse complement strand
GATCACGCGTAAGTTTTTTGTTGCTCAACGGCGCCGCGCCGACGAAGGAAAGAAATCATGAGTGAAATGGCAGTCCGGGAGGCGCCAGAAAGAAAGCAACGTGCATTGCTTGAGCGGTTATATTCGATGACTGAGCTAACGACAATCGAATTTTTCCGTAACTTTCCGGTTTATACCCCGCGTTTCAATTTGGCCAGGTTCCTGACACATTGTGCACAATCCAACCGGATCGTGGCTGTCCCCAGCAACAGCAATCCTGCTGGCTATATCGAGGTGGATTGGTGAGGGTTGGCGTTATCCAGTCTTCGTTTATCCCGTGGCGGGGCTATTTCGATTTTATCGCCAGTGTTGATGTGTTCGTCTTCTATGAGGATGTCCAATATACCAAGGGCGATTGGCGTAACCGTAATCGTATTAAAACAGCCCAAGGTAGTGAGTGGCTCACCGTGCCGGTATACTACAAAACCTTATCAAAGCTGATTTGTGATACGGAAATCGACTACTCAACCCCATGGGGTACCAAGCATCTTCGACTTTGGCAGACACATTATCGCGATGCCGCGTATCTGGGCGATGTGCTGAAGTTGCTCGATGGCATCGATACCGATCACAACAAAACGATCAGCCAGCTCAATATCCAGCTCACCAAGCGCATCTGCGGCTACTTGGACATAAAGACGCCGATGCTGGTTTCTACAGGGATGGAGCTTTCTGGCAGCAAGACAGCGCGGTTGATCGATCTGTTGCAAAAGCTGGACGCAAGCAGTTATTTGTCCGGCCCAAGCGCCTCGGCCTATTTGGACCTTGCTGCATTTGTCGATGCCGGCATCGGGCTGGAGTACAAATCCTATGACTATGCGCCTTACCCACAATTGTGGGGGGCGTTCGATGGTGCAATGACAGTCCTGGATTTGATCGCCAATATTGGTCCGGAGGCACGTCACTACATTAAAAGCCGCACCTCTGATACCGTATCGGTGCCGGCGAGAAGAAGAGGGGGTGGCGCGCTTGTCAGAGGGTGACGAACTTTTGCAGCGGGGGTTGCAACTGCATGCCGATGGGGACGTGCAGGGTGCGGAGGCGTGCTTTCGGCAGCTCATCGAATTAATGCCGCAACACGCTGAATTACACCATGTTGCGGGCTTGCTTGCACTGGATCGCGGGGATGCCGTGGAAGCTGTGCGGCTGTTGCGGCAGGCAACAGTTTTGGATCCGCGCGAGCCGCTTTATTTCTTTAGCCTGGGCAGTGTATTGCTGGATATTGGTGAATACGACCAGGCCCTGGCCGTGGTCGGTCAATGTCTGCAAATCGATCCATGGTATCCGGGTGGCTGTTTTATGATGGGTCGGGTGCATGCGATGTTAGGACAATCGGGTGCGGCCCGGGAGCGTTTTGAGGAAGCGATACTGAGAGAGCCTGAAAATCCGCTGCTATATCTTGGATTGGCCGAACTCCATCTTCGGCGCAACTTTTATGACCAGGCGATCGCAACGCTCGACACAGCATTGCAGCTTGTGCCTGAAGATGCGCAGGCGATGTGCCTGTTGGCCATCGCGCATGAAGGCAATGGCGCTCTTGATCGAGCGAAGGCGGCTCTGGAGCAAGTGGTACAGCGATATCCGGATCATGCCGAGGCTGTGCAAAATTTGTTGCGGCTGAACGAGAAAATCAGGCAACTGGCGGATGAGGCCAGTTTTCGGCAACAACTGGAAGAATTGATTGTTTCCATTGTTCCGGGGCAGCGGATCACCTCGGAGCAGTTATTCCCTGTGCTTTGCCGTACCGATCTCAAACAACGTTGCGATTTTAATCAGCAATTGGCAAAAGCCTGTCTGGATACAGGCGATGCAGATCATTTACGGCAAGCAAAAGTGTTTATCGACCGAGCCTGGGTGTTGTCCGGATTTTCTGCTCATGTATTGCCGCTGTACATTGAAATATATGCCGCACTGGAAGATATTCCCGGCATTCGTGAGGCCTACAAGCGGCTTGGGATGGAGTCTGCACGTCGGGGCGAAATCGGCCAGGCGCTTGCCTGTTTCAACGATTGGCAGAACGCTTGGGGGCGATTCATGCATCTCGATAAATTTGAGTACGACTTTGATGTACTTGAGCAGGTCGAGCGCATGGCGGAGCCCTTCCGGTTCACGCATCAGCCGGAACAGCACGGATACCGCAGTGCTGAGAAAATCCGTTTGGCTTACCTTGTCCGAGGTATGGCGGAAGTCAATTCCGTCTTGCTGTTGATCTCGATGCATTACGCCAGGCATCACGACAAGAGCCGATTCGATATCGCATTTTTCTGCGTTGAAACGCAAGATGCAGTCGAGCGCTCACCGCAGGGCCGGCAGCACATGGAATCTATTCGGGCCGCAGGTTGTGGGTTGGTATTTCCCCTGGAGGCCGACGCGGTCGAGGATCGATTAATTGCCTTGGCAAAAAGCATTCATGACTGGAAGGCGGATTTATTAGTCACCACTGCCGTGCTGGCAACCCTGGAGCATTACTTCGTAATGGCCATGCGCCCGGCGCCAAAGACGCTGGGATACATTTTGGGCCCCATGCCGCAGTTTGCTCCCCCCGCACTGGACTGGGGCATTACCGCATCCCGGCACACCCAGATGGACTCACCCTGTAATTGCTCGTTGATCGGCCTTGAATTTGATCTCCCTCAACCCGAAACCGTACCGCCTCTTGATCGTCGGGAGTTGGGTGTTCCTGAAGGCGCGTTTCTTGTCGGTAGCGCCGGCCGCCCGCAGAAATTCCAGGACGCCGGTTTCTGGCGGGCTATCCAGGAGATGCTGACCAGCCATCAAAACGTGCACTTCATCGCAGTCGGGGTATTGCCGAGCCAAGTGCTTTGCCTAGAGAGCATCATCACCCCCGATAATCTGCGACGGATTCATTTTTTTGGGTGGCGTGCTGACTACCTGGGCATTCTTGCCTCGACTGATGTGCTGATTGATACGTACCCCTCCGGTGGCGGCGTGGTGTTGTTGGATGCCATGGCGCTGGGTGTACCACTGGTCTCGTTTGAAAATGACTATACCCAGCCTTATGACCAGACGACATGGTCACTGGCTGAGGAATTTGTCCCGGTGCACGACCTGATTGTTCCTCGGGGAGATTTTTCCAGGTTACAGAATATTGTGAGTCGCTTGATACGGGATCCGGCCTATCGCTCTGATGTTGCCAATCGGTGTCGCGCTTTTATTCTGGAACGGCATGGCGACCCCCGTCGCATGGTCAGGCGGTGCGAAAATGTTTATCTGCAGGTGATAGGCTCGCCCAACAAAGAAATGACCGGGTGAAGGCGTGATTGA
>DAIDAS010000220.1 GCA_027310505.1 bacterium | reverse complement strand
GTATATGCGTCTGCTGCAAAAAGCGCTTACTTTTGATGATGTGTTGCTGGTGCCCGCGCACTCCAACATCCTGCCGCGAGAAGTAAGCCTCGCCACCCAGTTCACCCGCTCAATCCGCCTGAACATTCCGTTGACCTCGGCCGCCATGGATACCGTCACCGAGGCCCCGCTTGCCATCGCCCTGGCGCAGGAAGGCGGCATCGGCATCATCCACAAGTACATGAATGCCGAAGCCCAGGCCGCTCAGGTGGCGCGAGTAAAACGCTTCGAATCCGGCATCGTCAACGACCCGGTAACCATTCCGCCGACCATGTCCGTGCGCGAAGTCATGGCCCTGACCCGCCAGCGCCGGATTTCCGGCCTGCCGGTCGTGGACGGCAACAGGGTGGTCGGCATCGTCACCAACCGTGACCTGCGCTTCGAGACCAACCTGGACCAACAGGTCAAGAACATCATGACCCCCCGCGATCGCCTGGTCACGGTACGCGAAGGCGCACCGCGCGAAGAAGCCATGGCATTGCTGCACAAATATCGCCTGGAGCGTGTTCTGGTTATCGACGACAGTGACGAGCTGAAGGGCCTGATCACCGTCAAGGACATCCAGAAATCCCGTGAACACCCCCTGGCAAGCAAGGACGAACGCGGCCGTCTGCGCGTCGGCGCGGCCGTTGGCGTGGGTGAAGGCACCGAAGAGCGCGTGGCTGCACTGGCCGAAGCCGGCGTGGACGTGATCGTGGTCGATACCGCACACGGCCATTCGCAAGGCGTGCTGGATCGCGTGCAATGGGTAAAGAAAAATTTCCCGCAAGTACAGGTCATTGGCGGCAACATTGCCACGGCTGCGGCAGCGAAGGCGCTGGTCGATCATGGCGCGGATGCGGTAAAAGTCGGCATCGGCCCCGGCTCCATCTGCACCACCCGCATCGTGGCGGGTGTCGGTGTGCCGCAGATCGCAGCCATCGACAACGTGGCCAGGGCGCTTGAGGGCACCGGCGTGCCATTCATCGCCGATGGCGGCATCCGTTACTCCGGCGACATCGCCAAGGCGATCGCTGCCGGTGCGTATTCCGTGATGCTGGGCGGCCTGTTTGCAGGTACCGAGGAAGCCCCGGGCGAAATCGAACTGTTCCAGGGCCGCTCCTACAAGTCCTACCGTGGCATGGGCTCCGTTGGTGCAATGCAGAAGGGTTCCAGCGACCGCTACTTCCAGGACACCGAAGGCAACGCCGATAAGTTGGTGCCGGAAGGCATCGAAGGTCGCGTGCCCTACAAGGGCAGCGTGCTTGCCGTCATCCATCAACTGATGGGCGGTCTGCGTGCCTCCATGGGCTATGTTGGTTGCGGCACGATCGACGATATGCGCAACAAGGCGGAATTCGTTGAAATCACCTCTTCAGGCATCCGTGAATCTCACGTCCACGATGTGCAGATCACCAAGGAAGCACCGAATTACCACATCGATTAACCACATCACTACAGAGGGCACAGGGAGTACAGGAGAGCGCGCTTCCCTATCGCTGTGCCCTCGGTATTTTTAGCGGCCAAAAAATGTCCCACCAAAAAATCCTCATCCTCGACTTCGGTTCCCAGTACACACAACTGATCGCCCGCCGCGTACGCGAGGCGAATGTCTATTGCGAGTTGCACTCCTGGGACGTGGACGACAACTTCATCCGCGATTTCAAACCGGCGGGCATCATCCTTTCCGGCGGCCCGAATTCCGTTTACGAAGAAGAAACCCCCAAGGCCCCGCAAGCCGTGTTCGAACTGGGCGTTCCAGTGCTGGGCATTTGCTACGGCATGCAGACCATGGCCGCGCAGTTGGGCGGCAAGGTGGAGAACGCCCTGCACCGCGAATTCGGTTATGCGGAAATTCGCGCGCACGGCCATTCTGCCCTCTTCCGCGACATTCAGGATCGCGTGAATGACGAAGGCCACGGCCTGCTGGACGTATGGATGAGCCACGGCGACAAGGTCACCGAGCTGCCAGCCGGCTTCAAGATCATTGCCAGCAACGCCGCCACCCCGATCGCCGGTATGGCGGACGAGGCCCGCAAGTTCTACGCGGTTCAGTTCCACCCGGAAGTCACCCATACCCTGCAAGGCAAAGCCATCCTCAGCCGTTTCGTCCACGACATCTGCAACTGCGGCCACGACTGGAACATGCCCGACTACATCGAGGAAGCCGTGGGCCGCATCCGTTCCGAAGTCGGTTCGGACCAGGTCATTCTCGGTCTTTCCGGCGGCGTCGACTCCTCCGTTGCCGCCGCACTGATTCATCGCGCCATTGGCGACCAGCTCACTTGCGTCTTCGTCGACAACGGCCTGCTGCGCCTGAACGAAGCCGAGCAGGTGATGGAAACCTTCGCCAAGAACCTCGGCGTCAAGGTGATTCATGTCGATGCTACCGAGCAATTCCTGGGGCACCTCAAGGGCGTGACCGACCCCGAACAGAAGCGCAAGATCATAGGCCGCGAGTTCGTCGAAATTTTCCAGCAGGAATCCGCCAAACTGCCGCAAGCCAAGTGGCTGGCGCAGGGCACCATCTACCCGGACGTGATCGAATCCGCGGGCGCCAAAACCAAGAAGGCACACACCATCAAGAGCCACCACAACGTGGGCGGCCTGCCGGAAACGCTGCACCTGAAACTGCTGGAACCGTTGCGCGAACTGTTCAAGGACGAAGTGCGCGAACTGGGCGTGGCCTTGGGGCTGCCGCACGACATGGTGTACCGTCACCCCTTCCCCGGTCCCGGCCTGGGCGTGCGTATCCTGGGTGAAGTGAAGCGCGAATATGCAGATCTGCTGCGCCGCGCCGACGCCATCTTCATCGAAGAACTGCGCGCTTCCGGCTGGTATGAAAAAACCTCGCAGGCATTTGCCGTGTTTCTACCAGTCAAGTCGGTCGGCGTGATGGGCGATGGCCGCACCTATGAATACGTGGTTGCCCTGCGCGCCGTGGAAACCCAGGATTTCATGACAGCGCACTGGGCAGAGCTGCCCTACACCCTGCTCGGCAAGGTGTCCAACCGAATCATCAACGAAGTGCGCGGCCTCAATCGCGTCGTTTACGATGTATCGGGCAAGCCGCCTGCCACCATCGAGTGGGAATGACCCCCTTGCAGGAACCAGCAATGTTTTCCGATGCCACCGACAACATTTCGTTCCGGAACGAGTTGTGCGGCATGCTGGCCGACGTTCCGCTGTTCGATAACCTGTCCGATCGCGAACTTCGGCTATTGATTCCTTATTTGCAGCCGCACCACGCCCACGCCGGGGCAACCATTGTCGAAAAAGGCCATCTGGACAATCACCTCGGCATTGTCCTCGAGGGCAAGGTCATCGCATATATCGAGGATGACACCGGTTCACGCCGGCAATTGGCCGTCGTCACCCCGGGAATGAGCTTTGGCGAAACGTCGCTGGCCGACGACCTGCCGTACCCGGGCATGGTCATCGCTGACACTGAAGTGAAGCTGGTGTTGCTGAGCCGTGAAGATTTCCGCAGGATCGCGGGGAACCACGCCGTCATCGCCGTGCGCCTGATTCATAAGATCTGCCGCCTGTTCAGTCAGCAGCTCAGGCAATCCCACGGCCCGTTGGTGGAATACCTCGGATGAAAAACAGGCGGCTAACCTCTCCGGCACTGGCGAGCCACCTGGAGTTGGTCGGCAGCGGCCTGACGTTCACCCGGGC
>DAIDAS010000217.1 GCA_027310505.1 bacterium | reverse complement strand
CACTTCACTACCTCTTCGCCATGCGGGTCGCGATTTTCGGGCGGCCGGCATTTCAGCACGTTGGCAATGTAGACGTTCTCGCCACGTTTCAACTGGATCGCCGCCAGCATGTTGTCGAGCAGCTTGCCCGCCTGCCCCACGAATGGCTCGCCGCGCTTGTCTTCCTCCGCTCCCGGCGCCTCGCCGACCAGCAGCCAGTCGGCATGCTGGTCGCCCACGCCAAACACGGTCTGGGTGCGGGTCTCGGCCAGCGAACACGACTGGCAATTAGCCACGCACTCGCGCAATGCCTCCCAGTCCATTTTCATGATCGCCGCGCGACGGCTCTCGCCGAGCGGCGCATCCACATCCGGCTTGGCAGGCACGGCTTCCAACGGGTATTCAGGCGCTTCGACAGGCATCTCGGCCGCATATGCCTCGACGGCAACCTCGATGGCGACCGGCTCGGCAGAGGCCTCAACGGGAGCCGCATCCAAGGCCGCAGGCGCCTCGGCAACCGGCTCAACTGCCACAGCCTCGCGCCGGCGCCATACCGGCAGCAATTCCAGTTCCTTCAGCACGGCCTCGCGTGGCAGACTCATAGCGCCAGCCCCATCAGAATGGCGTCTTCACGCCCGTTGTGCGCCGGGTAGTAGCCCTTGCGCACCGAAAACTCGTTGAAGCCCATGCTTTCATACAAGCCGATTGCTGACTTGTTGGAGGGTCGCACTTCCAGGAACATCATCTGCCCACCGTGGCGCTTCGCCACTTCGATAAAGTGATCCAGCAACGCCCGCCCAAGACCGCGCCCCTGCCAGGCCTTGGCCACGCTGATATTCAAGAGATGGGCTTCGTCCAGCACCACCATCAGCACACCGTAACCGATCACCTCGCCATTATGCTCGCACACCCAGCAACTGTAGCCAGACCTGAGCGAATCGGCGAAATTGCCGCGCGACCACGGGTGGGAATAGATGGCTGGCTCGATCTCCATAATGGCGTCGAGGTCGGATTCCTGCATCGGGCGGTAGACCACAGCCGGCTTGAGTTGCGCACTCATTTGGCCTCCCGCTCCTTGATGGTAAACGCCACCTTGTTGCGTACATACAGCGGCGCCACCTCGTGCGGGGCCTTGCCCTCGCCGTTGGCGAATCGTGGCACAGCCAGCTCGGCCATATGTCGCGCCAGCGGGAACGCCCCGGCAATCCTGCGCTCGACCTGCGCCCCATAGACGGCATCCAGCGCCTCGCCGAACGCATCCCAACCGCTGCCGATGGCGCACCAGCCAGCACCTTCGATCGCCGGCACCTGCGACGGCGGATACAACCCCGGCGCCACCATTTCGCGCCAGCCCTCGCCGTTACGTTCATAAGCCGCGTGATACACCTCGTTCATACGAGCATCGAGACAGGCGATCACACGACTTGTCCCGGCCTGCTGCGCCAGCGCCTCCAGCGTGCACACACCAACCACCGGCAGCCCAGCACCAAACGCCAGCCCTTGCGCCACGCCGCAGCCGATGCGCAGCCCTGTGAACGACCCCGGCCCTTCACCAAACGCGATGCCGTCGAGCTCTGCCAACTGCAACCCCGTCTCATCCAGCAACTCCCGGATCAACGGCAGCACCAACTCGGAATGCTTCTGCCCCGCCAGCAACTCGCGCACGGCTACGGCCCCGTCCTGCCACAAGGCAAGCGAAAGGAATTCGGTGGAGGTATCGAGAGCGAGAATTTTCATGAAGCCGCTATTTTGCCACAGGTCAGGCAGGCAACTGCTTCAGGATTCGCTGACCTTGCCTCGGAGCGACTTGATCCGGCTGCGCTGGGATTTGCCCTCCAGCCGCCGCGTCTGCGACCCCAAGGTCGGTCGAGTCACCCGCCGCACCACCGGCGGCCGCGCCACGCCATTCACCAGCGCATGCAACCGCGCAATCGCATCCTGCCGGTTCATCTCCTGGCTGCGGTAACGTTGCGCCTTGATGATGACGATGCCTTCAGCCGTAATGCGATGGTCCCGCAACGCCAGCAACCGCGCCTTCACCGCCTCGGGCAGCGACGACGCCCGGATATCGAACCGCAAATGCACCGCACTGGAAACCTTGTTGACGTTCTGCCCGCCGGCGCCTTGGGCACGGATGGCAGTGAATTCGATTTCGGTGTCGGGGATGATGAGTTCGGTGGGCATTTGGTTACTAATTATGTAATTATTACGGTGCTAATTCTATGATTGGAGGCTTTGATGTTTAGGACAATAATTATCACCTTCCTACTAATCACTCTCGCGGGTTGTGGCAAGCATGTCACAAAAGAGGGCATGGACAAGATAAACAATCGTTTTGAAGATGCAAAAAGCCAATTAGAGCAAAAAGCCCAAGCTGGTCAGATCACATGGGTCCAAGCAGAGTCCCGGATCAGAAATATGGACAAAGAAGTTAAAGTAAAACTGGATGCTACAGGTGCCAGCCATACATGGCGCTATGATTCTGGTGATGACGAATACTATGCTTACTGCATTGCATTGGCAGAGAAACTTGATAAGCGCGAAATCACATTTGCACAGTTCGATGCCGCCAGAAAGCGCGCCTTTAACCAAGTTGAAGCTCGTAGGCAGTCCCTGCAAAACCAACAAGAACTGATTGAGAATTCACGCCCAAGGCAACAAAAATGTGTAACAGAAAAGGTGTTTGATAGCTATGAAACCAAATGCTACTGACATCCTCAGCCGATCCTCGGATGAGACACGCAAAAGCCCCCCTCTGCCGCACCGAGCAGCACAGCCAAGTCGGGAGTTGTCGGCGAGGACTGTCTGAGCGAAGCGAGTTCCGCAGCCGCCCGGCTTGGCGCGCAGCGCAGGGAAGTGCGTAGCACCGCGGTAGTGGGGTCGCCTTCTCTTTGGTTTCTTTCTCTTGGCGAAACAAGAGAAAGAAACTTGCCGCCGGGCAACCCCCGGCCTGCCTTATTCCCGATCTACCGGCCCCAACCGCCCCACCTCAAAAAACGCCTCCACCTCCGCCACCTCTCGCGTCCGCTTCATCGGCGGCAAACTCTGCCAGATCCTCCGCCCATAATGCTTCTCCACGATGCGAGGATCGCAGATCATCAACACCCCGCGATCCGTCTCATCCCGGATCAATCGCCCGGCCCCCTGCTTCAGGGTAATCACCGAATACGGCAACTGATATTCCATGAACGCGTTCTTGCCCTCGGCATTCATCTTGTCGATGCGTGCTGCCAGCACCGGATCGTCCGGCGGGGCGAACGGCAGCTTGTCGATGATGACCAGCGACAATGCCTCGCCGCGCACGTCCACGCCCTCCCAGAAGCTCTGCGAGCCCACCAGCAC
>DAIDAS010000216.1 GCA_027310505.1 bacterium | reverse complement strand
TTCATACCCTCCCGGCACTCGCAACGTATTCCCATAGCCTGACCATGGGAGCTGACTACAAGGATTTCAAGGAAACAACGCAACTGCTCGGTGCAGATGGATTCCGCACACCAATCTCCTATCTTCCCCTGCAGCTAGGTTATGACGGCACGTTGCAGGCTGAGGACAGCACAACCAAGATCGGGCTGGATCTGACGTTCTCAGTGCGCGGACTGGGCAACAAGAGTGAAGATTTCGCCAACAAGCGGTATCTGTCCAGTGCGGACTTCGCATATCTTCGCGCCAATTTGCAGCATATCCAGCAGCTCCCCAGAAACTGGCAAGCGTCTGCCCGCTTTGCCGGGCAATTGACGAACCAGCCATTGATATCCAATGAGCAGTTTGCAGTAGGCGGTGTCGATAGCGTGCGCGGTTATCTGGAATCCAATTCGCTGGGCGACTTGGGTTGGACGGGATCGCTGGAACTGCGTACACCATCGTTGGCTCGATTCCTTCCAGCCAAATCAGACGCGGAACTCTATGCCTTGGCGTTTTACGATATCGGCCAAGTCAGGATTAGAGACCCATTGCCGTCTCAAACCGCGCAGTTTGATTTGAAATCGGTGGGGTTGGGGTTGCATCTCAAAGGATGGCAGGGATTCTCAGGCGCCGTGGATTATGCGCGTGCGTTGCAGACAGCCGGAACTGTGGTGGATGGAGATTATCACTTGCATTTCCGTATTGGGTATGACTGGTAAAGATCAAAAACAGGAACGGATTTAAAGGGGCACATCATGAACAAAGGCATATTCCGCTTGGTATTCAGCCGTCGACTGGGGATGTACGTTCCTGTCCCGGAAATTGCAAAAGCACATGCAGAATCGGGTAGCCCGTCACGCCGTCAGCGTCGCGCACTGGCGGCCTTGCTGTCTGCTGCTTCGCTGCATGTTGCCTCGGCTGCCGCTGATCAGCCTGCCGGGCTGATACCCCATGCCACCAAGCTGTGGTCCAATGCGGCCATTGATGCGGCACGTACTTCAGCCAGCCAGATGACCATCAGGCAGACTGCCGCCAAGGCAATTCTCAACTGGCAGCAGCTTAACCTCAATCGAGGCGAGACACTCAACTTCGACCAAGGCGGCAATCGTACCTGGGCTGCCCTCAACCGCATTTATGACGCCAATCCCAGCGTTATTTCCGGCAATGTCAATGCCGATGGACACATCTACTTCATCAACCAGAACGGCATCATTTTCGGCAATGGTGCACAGATCAACGTAGGCTCGTTGACGGCGAGTACGCTGGACGTGACGGATGATTTGTTCAACGCGGGAATTCTTACGAAAGTAGCGTCTCCCGTATTCGTCCAAAATCCTGTTGTTCCCAATGGTTTCGTTCGGGTTGAGGCGGGTGCTGCATTAACGGCGGCTACCGGAGGCCGCGTTATGCTGTTGGCACCTAATGTGACCAATAGCGGTATTATCAACACGCCGGATGGGCAGACCATTCTGGCAGCGGGGCAGAAGGTCTATCTGGGAGGCGGCGTCGTTAGCAATGAACACCCGGATGATCCTGCTGGCATGCTGGTGGAAGTCGCCAGTGGCGGTACGGCGTTAAACCTGGGGCAGATTATTGCCAATCACGGTAACGTTTCCATAGTCGCTCTGGCTGTCAATCAGCAAGGGATCATTAGAGCCAGCACCTCGGTAC
Source organism: bacterium (assembly GCA_027310505.1). Taxonomy (GTDB): domain Bacteria; phylum Pseudomonadota; class Gammaproteobacteria; order Burkholderiales; family Methylophilaceae; genus CAIJXJ01. The sequence continues at coordinate 772 of DAIDAS010000216.1, read as the reverse complement.
GGGCTGGGGGCTCTATCTTTTTGCGGGCGCGTGATGTAACAGGCGTAATTACTACTCAAGATAACACAAGGATAGACGGTAGTTTTAAAAATGCCGGCACCGTTACCTTGGGGCCTGGCAGCCAAACGGTTGTTGATGTCGATTTGAATGACCAGGAACAGTCACTGGATTCGCATATCCCGGCTGCCACTTACCCGGGACAAAGCTACAGCCCTTCCAAGGTGACGCTCGACGGCAACACTATCAATATTAATGGTGCGATTGTTGCCCATGCTGGGCAAGTTACGGCAACTGCAACCCAGCTTGTCGGTGTTCGCTACTCTTCGCCGGTTCTCAGTCAGGATGCCAATACCCAGATCAATCTGGGTGCGTCCGGCTCGATTGATGTTTCCGGCGTTGACTCGACCGCCCCCATGTCGCAGAACCAAATAAAGTTGCGCCTCTTTTCCGAGCAATTCAAGGATGCTCCTCTCCAGCGCGGCGGATCGTTGTTCAGTCAAACGGTATATATCGATGCGCTTAAAGGTACACCGCTGACCGATTTGGCACCATCATTAGCCCTTATTGGTACCACGGCCGCCCAAAAGTCGGCAAAGGCAGGCAACGTAACATTTTCTACTACGGGCACAGTAAGCACCGACGCCAACTCCACCATCAACCTTTCAGGTGGCACGGTGTCATATAAAGAGGGGTTTGTCCGTGAAAGTTACGTGATACAAAATGGCAAGGCCGTTCCCATCTCCAAGGCGGACCCCAATGTCCTGTATCAAGG
>DAIDAS010000207.1 GCA_027310505.1 bacterium | reverse complement strand
GTATGATAAAACGCGGTGTTGGGCTCCAGCGTCAGATGGTAGGCTGAAATATGCGTGGGGCCGTAGCCAATGGCGGTGCGGATGTCCTGCAGCGCCTGCTCCATGGATTGTTGAGGCAGCGCATACATCAGGTCGAGATTGACGTTGCCGACGGTAGCGAGCGCCAGTTCCACCGCACGCCTTGCTTCAGCGGCATCGTGGATGCGACCGAGCGCCTTGAGGTGCGCGTCGTTGAAACTCTGGATCCCCAGCGACAGGCGGTTGATGCCAGCGTCTCTGAAGCCGGCGAAGCGCTCTGCTTCGACTGTGCCGGGATTGGCTTCCAGCGTGATTTCGGCATTAACCGCCAGCGGCAGCAGCATGCGGATGCGTGCCAGCAGGTCGGCGAGCACTTCCGGCGACATCAGGCTGGGCGTGCCGCCACCGAAAAAAATGCTCTGCACGCGCTTTCCCCACACCCATGGCAGGGCTTGCTCCAAATCGGCGATCAGGGCATCGGCATAAGCCTGGTCTGACGTCTGTTGTTTGGCCTCGTGCGAGTTGAAGTCGCAGTACGGGCATTTGCGCACGCACCACGGGTAGTGGACGTACAGACTGAGCGGCGGTGAAAAAGTCGGTGCGGTCACGACATTTCGCCGCGCAGCTTCTCCAGCAGTGCGCGCAGCGCTTTGCCACGATGGCTGACGCGGTTCTTGTTGTCGGTGGAAATTTCGGCCACGGTCTGGTTGAGGGTGGTATCGAGAAACAGCGGGTCGTAACCGAAACCGCCCTCGCCCCTTGGCGTTTCCAGGATCACGCCATGCCACTGGCCTTCGGCGATGATGGGCTGTGGGTCGTCAGCATGCCGCAGCAGTACCAGCGCACAGTGGTAATGGGCGCGGCGGTCGGTGATGCCGTGCATGGCTGCCAGCAGTTTCTCGTTGTTGCGCGCGTCGCTGCGGGGTTCGCCGGCATAGATCGCCGAGATTACGCCAGGCGACCCGCCCAGCGCGTGCACGCAGATGCCGGAATCGTCTGCCAGCGCAGGTAGCCCGGTCAGGCGTGCCGCATGGCGGGCCTTGGCCAGCGCATTTTCGATGAAGGTGCAGTGCGGTTCGGCCGCCTCCGGCACGTTGAATGCCGATTGAGACAATACTTCAATGCCGAGCGGTTGCAGCAGTGTGCTTATTTCATGCAACTTGTGCGCATTGCCGGTGGCGATGACCAGTTTCTGCATGCTACAGCCCCAGCGCGGCTTTCTGCTTGGCAATCAGTTGCGCGATGCCGGCTTGTGCCAGATCGAGCATTGCGTCCATTTCGGCACGCTGGAATGGCGTTCCCTCGGCGGTGCCTTGAATCTCGACGAAGCCCCCGTTGCCGGTCATCACCACGTTCATGTCGGTATCGCAGCCGGAATCCTCGATGTAATCCAGATCCAGCACTGGCGTGCCTTCGAACACGCCCACTGAAATGGCGGCGACGAAATCGCGCAAAGGGGTTTCGGCGATCAATTGCTTTTCCAGCAGGGTGCCAATGGCGTCATGCAGGGCGACAAAAGCGCCGGTGATGCTGGCAGTGCGCGTGCCGCCATCGGCCTGGATGACGTCGCAATCGATCTGGATGGTGCGTTCGCCGAGTTTATCCAGGTCAATGATCGCGCGCAGGCTACGGCCGATCAGTCGCTGGATTTCCTGCGTGCGACCTGATTGCTTGCCGCGTGCGGCCTCGCGATCCATGCGGCTACCGGTGGATCGGGGAAGCATGCCGTATTCGGCCGTAACCCAGCCCTGATTTTTGCCGCGCAGGAAAGGCGGGACTTTTTCGTCGATGCTGGCGGTGCAGAGGACGTGGGTATCGCCGAACTTGACCAGTACCGATCCTTCGGCATGCTTGGTGTAGCGACGGATGATTTCGACCGGGCGCAGTTCTCCGGGCGCGCGTTGGCTTGGGCGCATCAAAAGGCCTCTTGCAGGTGATCTAAAAGGGGAAATTATAACGCGCCAAACGCCTGTTTCAGCCGGACGACCAAAATGGAGGCTTATTTCCTCACGTTATTGATGGCTGCCTGAATCTCGGCGATTGCGTGTTCGATGTCTTCATCGGTTAACGTCGCAGCTTCCGGGACGGCACTTTCATCCCCTGCGGGTTGCGGATTCATCAGGATGGTCGTGACAGAGTCGAGCGGCATGATGGCCGTAGAGACTGAAAGTTTGCCGGAAACCGTCCCCCCCCAGTTGAAGCCGATGGCGCTCATGTTGTCGCTTTTGCTGTCGGCGCGCGATTCTGCCAGGTCGAGCAGCTCTGGGATCGCGATATTGACGGTATCGCTGGAGAGAATCTCGGCCATCTTTTCATCGCCTACCAGCGACCAGAGGCCATCGCTGCACAACAGGATGGTGTCGCCATCACGCAACCCGCGCTTTTCCGACAACTCGACCTTGGGTTTGACGTCGCCACCCAGGCAGTTGTAGATTTTGTTGCGCTCTGGATGGATTGCCATCTGCCCCAGGTTGATCAAGCCGCGCCGGAACATCAACTGTACCTTGGAGTGGTCTTCGGTGCGGCTGATGACCTTGCCGTTACGCAAATGGTACAGGCGCGAATCGCCTACGTGGGCAACATAGAGCTCGTCATTCTGGGCAATGGCGGCCACGATGGTCGTGCGCGGGTGGTCGATCAGGCCCTTGGCAGCGACATGGTTTTCGATGACGTCGTGCACCTGCATGATATAGTCGGCCAGAAATTTGGAAGGGTTCGCCAGGATAGGCAGCGCCATGCGCTGAAAGGCATCTGTTAGCGTCTTGACTGCGAGCTGGGCGGCAAACTCGCCGCCGCTGTGCCCCCCCATGCCATCTGCCAGCACAGTCAGCATCGAGTCCCTGCTGTAAGAATAGGCAACGCGATCCTGATTGTACTTGCGCGGCCCCTGACGGCTGCCTTGGTGGATGGTGAATTTCATAAGCGCAACTTCCGCTTGATCGAGGCCAACAGCGATTTGTCCTTGGGTGGCGTCTCCAGTAGTGCCTTTTGCAGTGCAAACACACTCTGCGGGCGCTGCAGCGGGTCGAGCTTCATGCACCAGTCGATGATTTGGAGCAGATGGTCGGAATAGATGCCCTTGCCGATCTGTGTGGCGGGCGGCAGCGTATCGTGATGCTGGCGCAAATCCGCAGCAGGTGGGGAGGCGCGTACCAGACAGGCATACATCGAGGCCCCCACGCTATAAATATCGCTCCAGGGGCCCAGCAGCTTGCGGTTGGCATATTGTTCCGGCGAGGCGAAGCCCGGCGTGAAGCTTAGCGGCAGGTTTGCCCGCTCATTTGCCAGGGTCTGGCGCGCGGAGCCGAAGTCGAGTAGCACCGGCGAGCCATCCAGGCGAATGTAAATGTTGGCGGGTTTGATGTCCAGATGCAGGAGCTTGCGTGCATGCACTTCGCGTAGCCCGTTCAGCATCTCTGAGAACAGGCGGCGGACGAACTCTTCCTTGGCTGGATGGGTGTGCGACTGGATATATTCCTGCAAGGATTTGCCACGCTCGTATTGCATCACCATGTATACGGTATCGTTGGCGCGAAAAAAATTGACCACGCGCACAATATTGGTGTGATTGATGCTGGCGAGCGCCCGCCCTTCTTCAAAGAAGCATTTCAGGCCAAGCCGGAAATTGGCGAGATTTTCGGGAGAGTTTGCCTCGACCCGGTCACCGTCGTTGCGCCAAGCCAGGGCGATGGGCAAGTATTCCTTGATGGCGACGCGTTCGCCACGCTGGTTGCGGGCAAGATAGACGTAGCTGAACCCGCCGCCGCTCAATACCTTTTCGATCCGGTATTCCTGCAGCCGGTATCCTTCAGGCAAGGCGTGGCTTTCGGGTTCCTGCATTTTTGGGATATGAAAACGTGGTTAAAAGGCTATTTTGTCATGAACTGTTGTGGATTTGATAACATTGGGTGAATTTTGGGGAACTGGGAGACGAGCGGCATGATTTACAGTATGACCGGCTTTGCCGCCAAAGAACGTGAAGTCGCGGCAGGTGTGCTACTCCTCGAGTTGCGCACCGTGAATCACCGCTACCTCGAACTGCACATGCGCATGGACGATGCGTTACGCAGTTACGAGCCGGTCGTGCGCGAAGCGATTGCTGCGCGCCTTGGACGTGGCAAGGTTGAATGCCGTTTTTCGCTGGCGGCACCGACTGGAGCCGTCTCCAAAGCAGAGGTTAATGCCGCTGCGCTGCAACAGCTGGTGCAGTTGAGTGCACAAGTGAAAGCGCATTTTCCGCAAAGCCCAAACTTGAGTGTGGCGGATGTCCTGCGCTGGCCTGGCGTGCTGGCCAGCGAGCCGGTTGCCGGCGATACCGTGCGCGGCGATGTGCTGGCCTTGTTGGAACAAGGATTGCAGGAGCTGGCCGATGCCCGCGGTCGGGAAGGCGAAAAACTCAAGGCGCTGATACTCGAGCGCGTGGGCTTGATGGAACAGCAGGTGGCTCGGGTGCGCCCGTTGTTGCCTGCCTTGATGCAGGCCTACCAGGAAAAACTGGCGGCAAAAATGCGCGAAGTCCTGCAAGCGGAGGACGACGAGCGTATCCGCCAGGAGCTGACGCTTTTCGCGCAAAAAATCGACGTGGACGAAGAGCTCGGTCGCCTCACCACACATCTGCAGGAAGTCAGGCGCATTCTTGCCACCGGCGGCGCGGTCGGCAAAAGGCTGGATTTTCTGATGCAGGAACTCAACCGTGAAGCCAATACACTGGGTTCGAAATCGGCCTCTACCGAAACCTCGCAAGTCTCGATGGAGCTCAAGGTCCTGATCGAGCAGATGCGTGAGCAAATCCAGAATCTTGAGTAGCATTTCAGTTTAATTCACCCAGTATCACAAATCTTGCTAAAGCCGCTAACCATGGGGCTTTTTCATTTCATGTCGTTGCATTTCATTTCACAAAAGAGCATTATTCCCGTGTACCTGTGCGTGTATTGATTGCCAAGTACACATCTTTTTACCAGTACACGAATGCAAATGAAAAAGCTGACGGATGAATTAATCGGGCAATGGCTCACGGCGGGCGAGCATTTCGAGATGCGAGGAGATGGTGGTGGCTTGTATGTTTCATTTAGGCCGGACTACAAAGCTCCTGCATGGGTGTTCCGGTTTCGTCAGGATGGTGAGCAGCACAAATTACGTCTTGGTAGTTACCCAGCAATGTCATTGGACGAGGCGCGTGCATTGGCACTGAGTTACCGCAAGTTGATAGAGAAGGGTGAGAACGTAGTCGCTGCTGTCGGTAACAAGCGTCGTGCTGATAGCGACAAGGAATTCAAAAACTTTCAGTGCGTTGCTTCGAGAGGCCTCGCTACATGGGGCAAAGAAGATGACTGTAACCATTGAATTTGAGGGCGGCGAATCATGGGCAAGATGACAGACATGGGAATCCGTAGTTGGATTAAGGCCGGAGAACACTTTGAAGGGCGAGCCGATGGTGGTGGCTTGTATTTGGCCTTCCCTGCCAGCTACACAAATCCAGTCTGGAAATTCCGTTATCGTTTTGCGGGTAAGCAACGGGTTATGAATATGGGTGGTTATGCCACACTGTCTCTTGCTGATGCCCGTGACACTGCAAAGAAGCTAGCTGCTCGCGTCGCTCTTGGTTACGACGTAGCCGCTGAAAAGCAGGGGCGTAAGCAGGATGCCATTGCCAAGATCGAGGCCGAGAAGAATGCCTACACCATGGCCCAGCTTGCCGACGAATATTTTGAACGCATGATCCTTGGGCGCTGGAAACATCCCAACATCGTACGCAGCAGGATCGAGAAGGACATCAAGCCGGCTATTGGCCGACTCAAGGTCGAGGACGTGAAGCCCCGCCATATCGATGAATTACTGCAATCCGTGGTCAAACGCGGAGCACCAACAATGGCGAATGATGTGCTGCGCTGGCTCAAGCGTATGTTCAATTACGCTATCAAGCGGCATGTCATTGAAACCAACCCGGCTGCAGCATTTGATCTTGCCGATGCCGGTGGCAGAGAGGAAGGCCGTAAGCGCTGGTTGACCAGTGATGAGCTGGTGAAGCTATTTGCCGCAATGCGCCAGGCGTCAGGGTTCAGTGTTGAGAATGACCTGACTATCAAGTTGCTTCTGCTGTTGGCCGTGCGCAAGGGTGAACTGATCGCAGCCAGGTGGTCGGAGTTCGACTTGGACAATGCAGTATGGAATTTGCCGGAAGAGCGCACCAAGACCGGCAGCGCCATTGATATTCCCCTGCCCGCTTCTGCTGTTGATTGGCTTCGTGAATTGAAGCGCCTGTCATGTGGCAGTGATTGGGTATTGCCAGCCCGTAAGATGCAGGATCGGATGATTCCACATATCAGCGATAGCACCCTGAGCGTTGCACTGGCCAAGGTTAAGCATGGCCTCCCCGCTTTCACGATCCACGATCTGCGCCGGACTGCCAGAACGCACTTGGAGGCTTTAGGAGTAGCTCCACACATTGCCGAGCGTTGCCTGAATCACAAGATCAAGGGTGTAGAGGGCATCTACAACCGGCACGACTATTTTGAGGAGCGGAAGGCCGCGCTGAACGCTTGGGCGGCATTGTTGGGACAATTGGAAAGCGGTAACACCGGAAAGATTGTGCCAATCAAACGAGGCAAGACGGCATGACCTCTTGCGCTGTTGCGTGATGCGTTATACGATACACAGAAATGATTAAGAGTTTCGCACACAAGGGGCTGGAGAAGTTCTTCCTGACAGGCAGCAAGGCAGGCATTCGTGCCGACCATGCCAAAAAGCTGGCGCGCCAACTGGCCATCCTGAATGTGGCGAGCACACCGCAAGAAATGGACGTGCCCGGCTGGAAATTTCATACCTTGTCGGGCGACATGGCCGGCCATTGGTCGGTATGGGTAAATGGCAATTGGCGCCTGACATTCAGCTTTGATGGCGAGGACGCTGAAATTGTGGATTACCAAGACTATCACTAGGAGAAATTGAAATGCAGCGCATGCATAACCCGCCCCATCCAGGCGAGATTTTGAAAGAGGATGTATTGCCTGATCTTGGCTTGACCGTGACCGAGGCTGCCGATCAGCTTGGGGTTTCGCGCGTCACACTGTCGCGCATGATTAACGGCAATGCCGCCATTAGTGCAGAAATGGCGATTCGTCTTGCTCAATGGCTGGGCGGCAACCCTGAAACATGGCTCCGCGCCCAGGTGCAATATGACCTCTGGCACGCCGAGAAGGGAAGCAAGATCAAAGTGAAGCCTGTCGAACGCTTGGCCGCATAAGAGCACTTCCGCCGCCTGACGGTATCAGGCAAAGCGGGACGCCGGAAACTTCGACCGTAACCGGCGACCCTAACCACAACGTAAAGGAGTCTTACATCATGGCTAACGCCGATTCTAGCTTAATTAACAAGTGCGAATTATCCAATATTTGCTCTATTCACCATGTATTTGAGCGGTCGAGAGACGTTATTTATGAGAATGGCGCGTTGATATTTAGGGGCACTGAAGATGACAGGATGCAGCTGTTGAATTTTGCAATCAATGGCGCCCAGGGGATTTCCAGTGGCATCAAAGCTATCGGCCATATTCTTGCGTACTCAGAACAAGATGAGATTACCGGTTCCCTTCATGATTTGGGATGGCTATTAACCGGCCTTGGGGAAATGTCCATCCAGCTATTGATTGAGGCAGGTAATTTGGGATGCGCCAAAGCAACGGAGGCAAGCCATGTTTAATCAAAGACTACGACTACGCCAATTTCAAGTTAAAACAACTCTATGCAATGTTGCTCAACTGTACTGGTGAGGCATTCGAACATTTCAACGAATCTCTTCATGACGAAGACAAGCATAACTACCTCTACGCCATGGTTGATTTGGCCAGCGAAATAAAAAGCGCGCTGAAGATCGAGGAGGTTAGCCATGTCGAATAACGGGTAGAAAATCTGTCAGTGTTTGCTCGGATCGATGCCTATTTTTTGAATGGCGCTGATGATGTATTGTTGTGTGCAGATGTAACAGGTCAAATTTGAATGCCGAGGGAAAAGTGCAACCAGCAAGCTTAATGTGTGTACCCAAGCGTGTACCCAATTCAAAGATTGAATATAAGAAATGGCGTTGCAAAGCCGTTTATGTGGCCTAATCGGTGTTCAATCCAGTTGTGGGCTAGCCGTGGGCGTGGCCTTGCTGATGGCTGGTTGTGCCACGACAGGCGAAAAACCGCTCAACGGCAAGATTGTTCCCCAAGATGCAGGCGGTAGCTCGCTCAGGCAACTGGGCAAGTCCGACATCGACCGCATGGCCGATGTGCAGATGCGTGAGAATACACAGAGCCTCAAACTGCTCATGACCAAGCTCTACAAGCGCAATCCGCGCGAGTTGCGGAAAAGCACCTCGGATAGCGTCGAAGTGATGGTGGATTGGGTGTTCGAGGGCGATCACGGCTGGAAATTCAAGAAGATCAACGAGGCGCAGGGAGCGGACGCCTTGTATATGGCGTTTTCTCCGGACTATCAGGGCGACCGCGTGCTGCCTTTGATCGTGGGACTGCAAACCATGCTGGTCAAGGCGCATGGCGGTAAAAACGAGTTTTACATGACCGACAACCTTGATCCGCAAAGCATCTACAACGCGGCGCGCAATGTTGAAATCGCGGTCTGGAAACTCTCCAATGTGCGCGACGATAAAGGGCAGTTATATCTTTTGACCAACGAACTCAGCGAGCAGGAGCGCAACCTCAGCTTCGAGCGCGAGTTCGGCAAAATCGTCGGCCGACTGGACCTGTTTGCCATTACATTGTCCGAAAAGTCCCAGCGCTTGATCAGTCGCGTGGCACAAAACCTGGCTACAGCACTATTTTTGCCGTTTTGACGCCCTGCTCTTTCGCCGTCCGTGGAATTCGGCGAAAATTCGGCTTCCCGATCGTTTGAAGATGTAGATGCCATGACCACTTCCGGCAACCTGTTTATTGTTACCGCTCCTTCCGGGGCAGGCAAAACCAGCCTGGTGCGCGCCCTGCTGGCGGCTGACAGCGCGGTACGGCTTTCCGTTTCCTACACCACTCGGCCGATGCGGCCGGGCGAGGTGGGCGGGGTGGATTACCACTTCGTCACCGAAGATTATTTTCTGAGAATGCTGGAAGAAGGCGATTTCCTGGAAAGCGCCGAGGTGCATGGGGCGCGGTATGGTACTTCGCAGACCTGGGTCGAGTCGGAGTTGCATGGCGGTCACGACATGGTGCTGGAAATCGATTGGCAGGGGGCGGCGCAGGTGCGCAGCCTGTACCCGCATGCGATCGGCATTTTCATCCTGCCGCCATCGATGGAGGCACTGGAGCAGCGGCTGCGCAAGCGCGCGCAGGATTCCGACGAGGTCATTGCGCGGCGCCTGGCGGTAGCCCGCGAGGAGATGAGCCATGTCAGCGAATTCGACTATGTTATAATCAACGATCAGTTCGAGGTGGCGATACACGACCTGCTGGCTATCGTCCGTAGTCAGCGTTTGCGTGGTGACAAGCAGTTGGCGCGCCACCGTGACTTGCTGCAAAAAATCATTTAGAGGAATTCCCCATGGCCCGTATTACCGTTGATGATTGTCTGGAAAAAATCCCCAATCGATTCCAATTGACTTTGGCTGCCGCCTATCGTGCCCGTCAGGTGGCGAACGGTTCCGAGCCGCTGGTGAGCGGTACGCAGAGGGACAAGCCGACAGTAATCGCGTTGCGTGAAATCGCTGCCGGTAAGGTTGGCCTGGAAATCCTCAACCGCGGCCAGGCCTGAACCCTGGAGTAATAGCGATGGGCGGAAAACCCGCAGTCCAGATCCCGCCCACCTTTCCCTTGCTGCCTGCCGACAGCGAGGATTCGCAGCTCAGTCTGCGCCTCAAGCAATACCTCAAGCCTGAAG
>DAIDAS010000205.1 GCA_027310505.1 bacterium | reverse complement strand
AGGATGACGCGCACGAACGCCAGCAGCAAATTCATAGCGGGCGAAAGCAGCCACAGTTGCAACGTCTGGTCGTGGCGCACTGGGCCGCTCCAGCTCAGGCGGTAGCTGTTCCAGCTCCACTCGGGCAGGCCGGGGCCGGTCTGGATGCGGGCATTCGGATCATGTTCGCCAAGGTTGATCATCTTGCGTGGCGATGGTGGCGCGGATAGCTTTGACAGATCGGCACGGACAGAGGCCGACAGCCCGGCGACCTGCGCTTCCAGCCTGATGGCATCCTCGGCCTTGTTGGCCATCACCCGCGGCTCGGCAACCGGTGCGGCCGGAGCCTGAACCAGCATCTCTGCCGGGACTATCCCACCCCATGGTTTTTCCAGCGCAGGGAAAATGCCGACCCGTACCTGATGCACGGCAAACGGCAACACGATCAGCAGCAGCCCGACAAACACCAGCATCCGGTAAACCTTCACCGCCCGCAAGAAAGAACTGGTCGGCAAATAGCGTACCAGTGCTGCGGCCGCCAGCAGGTTGAGCCACACCCATTGCGGGGCACCGACCTCAGGGTAGACCAGCGCCATGGTAAGCAAGGCCAGCGCGCCCCAGCGGCGATCCCACAGTTTTGCCGTGGCGATCGCCACCACCAGCACCAGGAAAATATCCAGCAGATTCCAGGCGCGTAGCCAGGTACCGGGCGCCTGATCGACGCCGGTGGCGGCAAACAGTTTCCAGCCCGGCGGCAAGCGCAACTCGCTTGATACTCCCTGAAAGTCCTGCTGCCAGCCCACTGCCGCCATACTCGTGCCGGAGCGCGGCAAACGACTTTCGGCAACGACGTTGGCTCGCCCCTGGCGCAACTCGACCCCGGCAGCACCGTTCTTGCCCTGCGTGACCATCTGGTCCTGGCCATCCACGGCCACCCGCCCCAGTTGCGCCGGGGCGGCCATATCCAGGCGCCAGCCGCGATTGACGGTGCCATTGATCTGATCCCGCACGGTGTAGCCGCCGCCATCGAAATCCAGCCACAGGGTGCGCTGCAAACTCAACTGATCCGGCGCCGGCTCCGGATCGCCGCGCTTTTTTTCGGTAAGCTTGAGCGTGTCGCCGGGGCGCATGCGATAGGCGGGGAACTGTTTCCATTCATCCGGCAGGGTCGTCTGCTGCGGGTCGAGCGCAGGCACGCCCTCCACGTTGACCAGGCGCAACGGGTTGTGGGCATGGAACGCCCAGACTTCTTCCGTGGCCAGCGGCTCTTTCAGAGGTGCCAGCTGCAGCGCCTGCACCGGGCCATCATGACGGGCTGTCAGCGTGATTTCCCAGGTACCGGCACGCGCCTGCACCCTGAGCCTGCCATCCGGCTCCAGCCGCGCCGGCAACGGGCTTTGCAGGGACACGGGAATAAAGCCCGGCTGCAGCAGCGGGAGCACCAGTTCGCGGCTTTTGCCCGAAACGGAAAGTTGCACGCGCGTGGCCAGCGTCAAGGGAATATCGTCGTCCAGCAGGCGGTGCACGCGCAAATCGAGATGGTCTTCAGCGGTCGCCGATACGGCACGGCGTTGCAGCCACAGACGCCCCTGCTCATCGACATAAGGCGCCGTGACGGGCTGGCTGTTGAGGGTCAAGGCGACGATGCCGGTTTCATTCGCCAGTTGCAGCACTTCTGGCAGACGCGACCATGCGAAGCTGCCGGTCAATATATGAACACCAACATCCAGCTTGACCATCGGCCGGCCGGTGCGCTCGGCAACGGCTGCGGGCTTGCCATCCAGCTGTACCGCTTGCGGCCACTGGCGGGCACCCCCGGGCAGCGCTACCCAGTCTGGCCGCTGGACTTGCCAGTGCTGCGAGAAACTGCCGCCCTCTCCGGCCAGCCTGAGCTCCAGGGCCGAGCCCCAGGCACAGTGGCGGCTGGCGGCATCGCTGTATAAAAACGGGCAGCCGGCTTCCTTTTCGCCATGCATCACCCAACCCACCCACGGTTTCAATGGCTCGGGAATATCCTGCAACTCAAGCGCCCGTACCGAATTTACAAGACACAAGGCGCCAAAAATCACGCCTATCGTGCCGCAAAACAGTTTTTTCAGCATGTTCCCTCCATCCCAGAGAAACCGCAGAACGCCAGTAATGACGGGCTTTCCGGCAGCGGCCGCAAGTCACGCGAACCACCCTCAAACTTGACCAAACAGGTCAAAATAGCGAAGATACGCGCTTTCGCAAGCAGCCCGGGGCTGCAAAAATTCAGCCGAATTCGCCATTTGCATCATGGTATAACGAGATTGGCGAACGACCTAGGAGATCACCCGACATGGCATCATCCATCCCCGACATCGACCCGCAAGAAACGCAAGAATGGCTTGACGCCATTGACGCGGTGCTGGA
>DAIDAS010000191.1 GCA_027310505.1 bacterium | reverse complement strand
ACACCATCCTTCACCCATCCGAAGTGGAGATGGGCGAAACCAATAAATTGATTCTTGACGCGATCGAAAGTATCAAACCGACGCGCGTCGTCCTGGATTCCCTGTCTGAGCTCCAACTGCTGTCCGGGAGTGCATTGCGTTACCGGCGTCATGTCCTCGCCTTGAAACAATATTTCGCCAAGCGTTCATGCACGGCATTGCTGCTGGATGACAAGACCGCGATTGGCGGCGACCAGCAAGTGCGCAGTATCGCGCATGGCGTCATTTCACTGCAGCACCGGGAGTCCGAGTATGGCGCTGAGCGACGCCTGATACGGATACTTAAATACCGTGGCATCGCATTTCGGCGCGGTCCGCATGACTATTCGATCATTACGGGCGGCATCGTGGTGTATCCAAGAATCGTCGCCGCTGAATCGCGCGAATTGACCAGGCGTTCGCAGTTGCAGAGCGGTCTTGCGGCATTTGACGCGCTGTTGGGCGGTGGAATCGAGGAGGGATCGAGTACGCTGATTTCCGGGCCGCCGGGCACGGGAAAATCCAGCCTGGCAGCTCAGTTTGTGAAAACCGTGACTGAGCAAGGCCATCGTGCGGCCATGTTTCTGTTCGAAGAATCCTTCAACACGCTGTTAAACCGAACCAATGGCATCGGGATGGACTTGCGCACCCCGTATGAATCGGGATTGCTGGCGGTTCACCAGATCGATCCTGCCGAAATGTCACCGGGCGAGTTCACGCATGCGGTATGCAAAGCGGCGGACGATGGCGCCAAGGTCGTCGTTATCGACAGCCTGAATGGTTATTTGAACGCGATGCCCGAGGCCCAGCATTTGACCACCCATTTACATGAAGTCCTGACCTATCTGGGGCAACGCGGGGTAGCAACATTTCTGATTGGCGTTCAACAAGGAATCGTGGGTGCAATGACGACCGGCGTTGACATCAGCTACATGGCCGATAACGTGCTGATCCTGCGCTATTTCGAGGCGCGCGGCGCGATAGAAAAAGCGATCTCGGTATTCAAAAAACGCGGCAGTGAACACGAAACCACGTTGCGCCGGTTCCGTATCACTCAAAAGGGTCTCGAGGTCGGCCGCGTACTTGAAAACTTCCAGGGGATCCTGACGGGCGTGCCGACATTGATACCAGAGTCACAAGATGACGCCCCGTTTGCATGAATGACGCGGTGAACAGCATCATGGCGATATGCCCTTGGACTTTCCTGAACTAGGGTAACGCGTATGGAAAACAGGATCCTCATCTATGCGCCCATCGGCAAGGATGCGCGACTGGTATCGCAACTGCTTGGCCGTGCCGGCCTGGCTTGTTTTGTCTGCGCGCATACTGCTGACATCATCGACGAACTCGGTAAAGGCGTTGGCGCGCTCTTCATTGTGGACGAGGCGCTTACGCCGGAGTTTCTGAAATCGTTAATGCAGTTTCTTGAACATCAGCAGACATGGTCTGACCTGCCGATCCTGGTCTTGAGTAAACAGGGGATGAACTCGTCAGCGATGCGGAATATTTATTCGAAACTGGGCAACGCCACATTATTGGAGCGTCCGGTTCAAAGCGTGACGCTCATCAGCGCAACGCAATCCGCCCTGCGGGCACGCAAGCGCCAATACGAGATGCGGGAAGTTGATCGCCGCAAGGACGAATTTCTTGCGATGCTCGCGCACGAGCTGCGCAATCCGCTGGCGCCCGTCAGTGCAGCTTCCGATTTGCTGAAGCTGGGAAATCTGGATCGGGAGCGTATCAGGCAAACCAGCGAAGTCATTTCACGTCAGGTCAAGCATATGACAGGGCTGATTGATGACTTGCTCGATGTCTCCCGCGTTTCAAGAGGCCTTGTGACGCTTGACCAGACCACGCTCGACGCACGGCAAATTGTGACAAGTGCGGTCGAACAAGTGCGTCCGCTGATCGACTCCCGCCGACATCGTTTAACGGTGCAGACGTCCCCCGAATCCGCTTATATTCAGGGCGATCAAAAGCGGCTTATTCAAGTGATCACCAATTTATTGAACAACGCCGCCAAATACACGCCGGCGGGCGGCAACATCATATTGACGATGGATGTGGATAGCGAGCATGTTGTTTTTAGCGTCTCAGATAATGGCATCGGCATGGCGCAGAAAATGATAAGCCGTGTTTTCGAAATGTTCGAGCAGGCGGAACGGACTTCGGACCGTTCCGAAGGCGGCTTGGGAATTGGTTTGGCTATAGTGAAAAGTCTGGTTGAACTACATCGCGGCACCGTTACTGCGCAAAGCGCCGGCGCAGAAAAAGGCAGCACATTTACCATCATGCTGCCGCGCATTACCAGACTCGATGAGGCCGCACTGCACGATCAGCCCGACATGCTCACGCAGCAGACAACAGGCCGGCGCGTGCTGGTGGTGGATGACAATGTCGACGCTGCGTGCATGCTGGCCATGTTTCTGGAATCGGCAGGGCACGAAGTCATGGTCGAGCACAATGCCAGGAATGCGTTGGTACGCGCTCGCGCGGAAGTTCCTGACGTATGCCTGCTCGATATTGGCCTGCCTGACATGGATGGCAATGATCTCGCACGACAACTGCGCGCACAGACGGAAACCGCAACATCCGTCCTGATTGCTATTACAGGCTACGGGCAAGAGTTCGACCGAAAAAAAACCGCCGCCGCAGGTTTCAACCATCACTTTGTCAAGCCAGTCGATATGGAGCAATTGCTTGGATTATTGGCTGAGGTGAATGTTGTACATTCGGCCAGAGGGATACCAAGTAGAAAATGATTTCAGAAAGACGATCAAGTTGAAATTTTTTTCTCTGCCGGCTTTTGAAAACGTATCCGGTTTTATACAGAGGTCAGTAATTTGAAAGACACATACGGCGCAATGCGCTGCATGTCTTCTTGCGCCGGGGGACGTGAAAATTGTCGCTTTAAATACTGACTCCTGAGTAATATTCAAGAAATACTCAATAATCAGGCATCTGGCTGGACACGACGACGAATATGATGGTTTCGAATGTCTCTTCTGAAAAAGATAAAAAGCAG
>DAIDAS010000189.1 GCA_027310505.1 bacterium | reverse complement strand
GGTTGAAAAAGTTAGAGCAAGACACCCGCCCGGGTTAAGCCTGATGCGCGCCCCGGCACTATCTTTTCCATTCCCGGCGCTCAGGCTCGACGCATCTGTGCCTCTTGGGCAACATCCCGCTGGATTCTCTCGCTCGAGGGTGCGGATTTCGAACCTGTTTGCGGGCCGTGCAGGTTTTCTGTCTTCAGGAAATAATAGCTGAACCGCTTGCGTGGGGCCAGGTAGTCAAACGCCTCTTTGGGCAAATGTTCGGGCCGCAGGCATTTCTTGATCGTAAGATTTACCTCCTCACCGAGATCGACGACCACAGGCGTTTCGCGCGCCACCTCAGGCATGTAAACCATGACGAGTGGCAGCAGCGGCTTGTCTGAATTAACGGTCAGGACGATGCCATACATGCCGTTGGAGAGCTGAACGATACTGCCGGGCGGATAAACTCCCAGCGACTTGACCAGAACCTTGAGCATCGTCGGATCGAACTTCTCCGACTGGGTCACATACATTTTTGCCAAGGCCTCGTAGGGCGTCATGGCATCCGCCGGATTAGAGGGGTTGCAGAGGTTGTCGTAGTGGTTCACGAGCGCCAGCACACGTGCCAGCGGGTCGATTCCGTTATCCCTGAGGCGCTTCGGAAAGCCGGAACCATCCATGCATTCATGGTGTTGCAGAATGATTCTGGAAACACGCTCGGACAAACCGGAGCGCTGCGC
Source organism: bacterium (assembly GCA_027310505.1). GTDB lineage: Bacteria > Pseudomonadota > Gammaproteobacteria > Burkholderiales > Methylophilaceae > CAIJXJ01. The sequence continues at coordinate 5,213 of DAIDAS010000189.1, read as the reverse complement.
AATGCCCGCACCAACCTCGCAATGCATATCGATGAACGACTTGTTCTTCGGGGTTTCTTCTTTCCCCACATCGTGGAACATCGCCGCCACGCCCAGCATGCCGGCCTCATCCTCTTTCATGTCGAGCGATTTGGCCAGCATCAGCGCCAGCACGGTCACGTTGAACGGATGAACAAAGTTTTCGTGACCGCGTTTGTTGCTGCTGATTCCATGCAGCACAACATCGCTTTCCGTGATCACGGAATTCACCCACCCCTTGACCAGATTTTCGGCCTCTTCCCTGGATTGTTCCGGATGGTAGGAAAGATTCCGCACCGCTTCGCGCACCCTGATCGCGTTTTTTGCGAACTCGGACTCGCTCTCGAGTATGGACTCATTCAACTGCTTGAGGCGCGCCGAACGCTGCAACAGGTCCTGCGCCGTGGCAGGCTTCGGTGACGAAGCTGGCTGCACAGGGGTGACCGCGACCGTTTTGGGGAATTCAGGCACGACATCGCTGCGCTGCGGGTCGAACCGTATTTTCTTCAGGTTCAGCCCACGAATCTTCTGGAGTTGCTCTTCGTTCTTGATCTTGAAGTTGCTAAAGGCAAATGGATGCTTCATCCAACCGAGATCGAGATGAACGTAAAGCCCGATGCACAACTGATCCGGGGAGATATAGTGGCCTTCTATATCCTCGATGCGACGTTTGTACTGATCCCTATTCATGATGCGCCTCCTCAATTCTGGAATTTCAGGCATAGAAGAGCAGATTGAAACCGAAGCCAGCCCCGATGATGTCGATCGCGACATTCATCAGCATCAAAGCAAACACAGCGCTGCTTAGCGTTGTTTTTGGAGTGACTTTGGATGGAATATTCCACTGCTTTCCTCTTTTCTATCACTGAGGGACAAGCCTTGGATCCGCACGCTCGCGCCTAATGGCGCAAACCGGGGACGTATTTGAATCTGGCGACTCCGCTATCATAGGATTGCTCCTTTAGACCGGTGGTTTTGCGTCCCTACCTTTCGGTGAGGTTTGCCCTTTACAGTTCGTTATAGACTAGTAACTGATGATCGATATGTCAAGGACTGCCCGATAAATGCCATTAAAAAATGGCAAAAATCATTTGGCTTCAATGACTTTTTTGTGATTTCGCACGCCATCTAGCGTTGAGCGCCCTTGGTAAGCAACAATGCCACGATATAGGCATTCCCGGCTTTTTCCGCGAGCGACAGGGCAGATTCCCCACCCCTGGTGCGGGCAGAAATATCAGCCCCCTTCTCGATCAGCATTTCTGCGATCTCGACCGTGCCACCGGAAAGTGAAAGCAGAAGGGGGGTAAATCCGAGCCTGTCACGGACATTGATGTGAGCCCCATTTTTGATCAGCATTTCGGCGATGGCCTTGTAACCACGCGTCGGTTTGCCGCAAGCCACCAGAAGCGGGGTCAATCCCATCCTGTCAGTGGCGTTCACATCCGCGCCGACATTCAAAAGAATCTGGGCAATCACGGTATATCCCTTTTTCAAGGCCACCAGGATGGGCGGCGTACCCTGTTCGTCCTCGATGTGGATATTGAAGTTGGCCCGCACGAAAAGATCGATCAGCGCCTGATCTCCATTGATGAGCGCATGAAAAAACTGATCCTTGCCGAGGGCAATCCCGCGTTGTTTTAGTTCGCGGATTGCGTCTTCCCGCCTCTCTGCCTTGCGTATCGTCTCGGATTCGCGCAGATCCCTCAACCGCAGAATGTCATCCAGCACATCCTTGGGAAAACCCTGGCGCCCTCCGCGTTTGTCGATAATCAGGTCACTGAAATAATCATCGATCTCCGCCTTATCCCAGAGTTGCTCGATCTTTGTGAGGATGCGGTCATAGCGCTCTTCGAGACTGAAGGGGTAGTGGTCGCCCAGACATTCAAATAAGGGGTGTTTCATTCGTTTGCATTTCACATTAACGGTTTTATAGTAGCACCAATGCTCCCTGAACGCCCGTTTCAAAGGCACTGATGGTGGTCGACCTCATGTCGCCAACGACTGTTTGAACTCAGCCATTCGGCTAATTTTCAACGTTTCAAGCATGTAAGCTTGGCGTCAGTTTCAGGAAAGATTCCAGTAAGGTTGATCAAGTAAAGTTTCTCTCACGGTGACCTGCAAACCATTGCGGAACCCAACAGATCAACTCTACAAAAGGACTCATCATGAACAAACTGTTAGCTGCACTGATCGCCGGCTTCTTTGCCGCCTCCCTGAATGCTTCTGCCGCCGATGCCCCCAAGACTGACGCAAAGCCTGTTGCTGAAGCAACCGCTCCGGCCGCTGATGCTGTAAAGGAAAAACCTGCAACGCCGGCCAAAAAGGCCAAGCATGCCAAAAAGGCCAAGCACGAAAAGAAGGCTGACGAGGCCCCGGCAGCCAAGTAAACCGACTTTCTGGTCGTCATGCAAGGCAGTGCTTCGGTACTGCCTTTTTATTTATATAATCCGATCAATGACAAGCATGCAGAAGGTTTAAAGGAAATTCATGGCCATTAAGGCAACTATCTTCAAAGCCAACCTGCAAATCGCGGATATGGATCGGCACTACTATCAGAACCATTCAATAACACTGGCCCGGCATCCGTCCGAAACGGATGAGCGCATGATGGTACGCTTGCTGGCATTTGCTTTGCATGCCCATGAATATCTGGAGTTCGGCCAAGGCATGACCAACGATGATGAGGCGGACTTGTGGCGCAAGGATCTGTCCGGCTCGATCGAATTATGGATTGATGTCGGGATTCCCGATGAGAAGCTGATCCGTAAAGCGTGCGGCCGCGCAGACGAAGTCATGGTGTATTGTTATGGCGGACGCGCCGCCGATATGTGGTTTACCCAGAACAGCGCCCAGTTCGAGCGTCTGAAGAACCTCTCCATCATCAACCTGCCTGTGGAAAGCACGCACGCCCTGGCCAATCTGGCAAAGCGCACCATGGATCTGCAATGCACTATTCACGATGGGCAGGTTTGGCTAAGTGATGGCGATGCCAGCGTTCAGGTGGACAGGGTGGTATTGCGATCGGCAGAAACCAGAAAATGATACTGCGTCCATGGTGGCATGGCCGCAAACCTTTTATCGAATTCGTTGTCGCATAACCGCCATAATACTTTCGCAAAATACGCCAGCACTCACATCAATTCAAGGAACCTGAATGTCGCACAGTAAAACAGTAATTGTCCTTACGATGGTTTTGTCTTTTTCTCTCCAGGCATTTGATGCGGCCGCCCGCGTCGGCAGCAGCCGGTCGGGCTCATCCATGTCTTCCAGTCGCAGCTATGCCAACCGGCCAGCCGCCGAGCCACAACGCGCTGGCGGTGGCACAGACGCCGGGATGCAGCGCCCCGACGTCATGAACAAAGTACGCGGGCAGGAGGCCGGTGCACCAACGAGTACCGCAGTACCTTCGCCTCAACCAGTCGGGACCGCAACCGCGCCAACATCGGCCCAGCCCGCCAAGCCCGGTTACGGCATCGGTACCGTAGTTGGTGCCGCCGCCGCCGGGGCTGCTGTTGGCTACCTGGCCAATTCCGCCATGCATGACAATCCAGCCCCGCAAAACCAGATGGCGCCGTCCGGCAGTTCTGCCAATTACGGCGAACCGTTGTCCGCTGACCGGCATGTAGCTGGCGCCTCTAGTTCTCCATGGGGATTTATTCTGCTGCTCATCGCCGGAACCGCGGCCATCATCGGTGCGTTGATGTTCCTCTCGCGTCGCCGTGAAGCTGCAGACCGTATCGCGGACAGCAGCGTATTGCCGCACGACACTGCCCAGGCACATCCGGACAATGCCGAGCATCAGGAATTCGAGCGCAATGCCCTCAAGTTCTTTAACGAGTTGCAGGATGCAAATAATCGCGGTGATATCGCCTACATGGAAGCAAACAGCCTTGAGCCCATCAAGCGCATGCTGATCGACGACATCCGGAATCGAGCTTCATCAAGCAGAACCCAGGTGATGATGATGAACGCCAACCTGGTCGACATGACCGAAGAGGCCGACCAGAGCATTGCCAGCGTACGCTTCCGTGGCATGGTAAGTGAAGACGAAAATGCCTCACCTGACCGTATCGACGAGGTATGGCATTTCGTCAGGGCCAAATCGAGTGAAGCTGGGTGGAAACTTGCCGGTATCGAGCAGGTTTGAGATTAAGGTTTCCGCAAAAGATATTCAGCCGACATGGGGCTCTCAGTGCGCATAAGTGACGGCGTACGGATCGTCGCGATCTTCGAGGCGAGCAAGGGGATACTGGTCTTGCTCGCCGGCTTCGGCCTGCTGTCCATTGTGCATAGAAATGTCCAGCAACTGGCCGAAGACCTTGTAAGCCACTTTCACCTGAATCCAGCCAGCCGCTACCCACGGATTTTCATGGAAATTGCGGGGAATATTTCCAACATCCAGCTTTGGTGGATGGCCGGCTTTGCGCTCACTTACGCCAGCCTTCGACTGATTGAAGCCTATGGCCTGTGGCAGGAACGCAGGTGGGCCGAATGGCTCGCAGTGGCCAGCGGCAGCATTTACGTCCCCATCGAGCTCTATGAGTTGTTTACCGGGGTTTCCTGGATCAAGATTTTCACCCTGTCCGTCAACATCGGTATCGTCGCCTACATGGGTTATGTGCTAAAAAGCAGGGACAACGGATTCCTGTACGAACATAAAGAACAACGGCCTAGGAGTTAACCTAAGCCGTTGATCTGATTGGTGGGCCTCCTCGGAGTCGAACCGAGCACCAACGGATTATGAGTTTTACTATATTAATCAATAAGTTACGTATTGGCCCGCCCTCGATCGCCAATGCTTGCCAGTAATCGCAAGTATCCCCACATCTCTAGTTTTGGATTTATTCCAATAATCGGTTAGTCTGGCGAATGTCCGAAATGTCCCAATAACGGACAGTCGGCTAAATCAAGGTAAACTTCATCCATTGTTAATTTTGACTTCATAGCATGTCTCGACCAAGAATTTTGATTATTCTCAAAATTGCCCTAATCGTTTTTTGTATAGAAACATTGATCATGATGTTTCTGCCTGCGCTTGCGATTCAAAATGAAATAGTACGTTGGCTAATTGATTCCGTGTTGTTAGTGGCAATTTCTTCTCCACTAACGTATTTCTTGATCATCAAACCTGAATCGCCCCGCCTGCCCTAGACACTTTCGAGCCTGCTGAAATACTGCCTTTCGAACTCTACCGG
>DAIDAS010000181.1 GCA_027310505.1 bacterium | reverse complement strand
CCACCATCTCACTCACCTATTGCTGGAACGGTACCGCAACCTCGGCCAGCCCCTGCAACTCGTCGTGTTCGACAATCACCCGGACAACATGCGCTACCCATGGGGCATCCATTGCGGCTCGTGGGTGTGGCATGCCAGCCGCCTGCCTTTCATCAAGCAGATTCATGTGCTGGGGATTACCTCTACCGATGTGGAAGTCGCGCACGGCTGGGAAAACCATCTGCGGGCGCTGCGATCGGGCAAGGTGCGCTACTGGTGCGTGGGGAGAAATCTCGACTGGATGCGGCGGCTGGGGATCGTGCACAGCCGTTCTTTTGTTTCGACCACAGACATGCTGGGCGCTTTTTCCGAGTACAACGCAGCGATGACTGACCCTATCTACCTCTCGATCGACAAGGACGTGCTTTCTGCTGCTGACGCCCATACCAACTGGGACCAGGGCGTGATGCGCCTGACGGAAATGCTGGACGCGATTCGTCCATTGCTAGGCCGCATCGTAGCGGCTGACGTGGTGGGGGAGGTGTCGAGCTACCGCTATCACAGCCGATTCAAGCGGCTGTTGAGCGGCCTGGATGAGCAGCCGGATATTCCGCAGGAGCATTTGAATTGCTGGCAGGCTGAACATCAGGCAATCAATCTCGAGTTACAGCAACTCCTGACCGTCTGACAGACCTGGATGCCGGCCGTTTTTGGCTGGAAATTGCAGGTAAATCAATCAACGGCGGACGTTGGGCGGCACCTGAAATATGTCTTAGAGTTGTCATATTAAGTTCATATAATGGTAGTCAATTACCAGAATCAAAAATCAAGATTGATGCCCTGTGTTTTATAACCTCCTATACCGCTTTGAAAAATCGTTTTTGATTCTTGCCGCCATGGCCCTGTCGGGCGGGCTGGCCGCACCGCTTAGCAGCCAAGCGGAAACTGCGGATTACGAAGACAGTACCGTTCGTTTTCAGAGTACTTACGTCTGGCAGAAAAAACCCTCTTTCCATGCAGTTTACAGCGGCACCAACAGCCTTTCGGCTGATTCTGCAATAAGTTACACGGCCACGCTCACCGGCTATTGGGGTTTCCGCCCATGGCAAGGGGGCGAATTGTACTTCGATCCGGAATTGACGCAGGGTGTGCCGTTTTCCGGATTGAATGGCAGTGCCGCGTTTACCAACGGCGAACTTACCCGTACGGCCTCTGCCGACCCCCATCTCTATCGCCAGCGCCTGTTCCTGCGCCAAACCTGGAATCTGGGCGGCGGCGAGGAGAAGGTCGAGGCTGACCTGAACCAGATGGCAGGCATGGTAGACAAGAACCGTGTGGTGCTGACGATCGGAAACTTCTCGATCCTGGATGTGTTCGACGACAACACTTATGCCAAGGATCCTCGCGTTCAATTCATGAACGCCGGGTTCATGGCCCCGCTTGCCTATGACTATGCGGCCGATGCGCGCGGCTTTGGCTACGGATTTACTGCCGAATGGTATCAGGGGGATTGGGCGTATCGCATTGGCCGTATGACAGGGCCCAAGGATCCCAACATGTTGCCGACGGATTACCGTATTCTCAAACACTATGGCGATCAAGTCGAGGTTGAGCACGACCACACCTTGTTTGGGCAGCCTGGCAAGGTGCGACTGCTGGGCTGGCGCAACCGTGCAAGGATCGCCAGCTTTCGCGATGCGCTGAACTTTCTGCAAAACAATCCCGGCGCCGACCCCCAGGCGATTTTCGCGGTACGCAACAGCGAGAAGATCAAATATGGTTTCGGTATCAACGTGGAACAGGCCATTACCAATGACATGGGGTTCTTTCTGCGGGCCATGCAGGCCGATGGAAAAACGGAGACACTGGCATTCACCGAGACAGACGCCTCCCTTGGCACAGGCCTGTCGCTGAAAGGCGCGTCATGGGCACGCCC
>DAIDAS010000168.1 GCA_027310505.1 bacterium | reverse complement strand
GAATATCCCCTTCAAGACCGGCGATGGCGGCACGATCATGGTGCCGTCCAATGTGGTGTACGAAGCGCGCCTCAAACTGGCTTCGCAAGGATTGCCCAAGGGGGGCTCGGTCGGCTTCGAGCTGATGGATAACCAGAAGTTCGGCATTACCCAGTTTCAAGAAAACATCAATTACCAGCGTGCGCTTGAGGGTGAAATCGCGCGTACGGTGGAAACCATAGACTCGGTGCAGGGCGCACGGGTGCATCTGGCCATTCCGAAACCTACCGTGTTTGTGCGCGAGGAGCAGAAGCCATCGGCTTCGGTGCTGGTGAGCCTGTATGCCGGACGCACGCTGGATAAATCGCAGGTGGCTGGCATCGTGCACCTGATCGCCGGCAGCGTGCCGGAAATGCCGCCCGGCAACGTTACCATCATCGACCAGAACGGCAAGATGCTGACCTCGTCCAGCGGAAATGGCACTGTGTCAGGACTGGATTCCAGCCAGCTTGAATATCTGAAGGAAGTCGAACTGGGGTATGCCAAGCGCATTGAGGATATCATCGCCCCGATCATGGGGGCGGACAATATCCGTGCCCAGGTGACGGCTGACCTCGATTTCTCCCAGACCGAGCAGACCGCTGAAACCTACAAGCCCAATCCTTCGCCGGATCAATCCAGCATCCGTAGCCAGCAGACATCGGAATCCTTCGGTGAGAGCGGGGCGAGCGCTACAGGTGTGCCGGGGGCGCTTTCCAACCAACCCCCGGGTGCCGCCACGGCACCGATCAACGCGCCAGGAGGCAAGCCCGCAGCAGCCGGTGCCCAGGCGGCTGCCGGTACGGGGGGCGCGATGCACAAGGATTCCACCATCAATTACGAGCTGGACAAGACGATCAGCCACATCAAGAAGCCTGTCGGAAGCGTTAAGCGTCTTTCCGTGGCCGTGGTGGTCAACAACAAGGGGGTGAAGGACAAGAAGGGCAAGGTCAATTATCGTGCCCTGACCAAAGATGAGCTGACGCAGGTATACAACCTGACCAAGGAGGCGATGGGTTTCAACCAGGCGCGCGGCGATACGCTTAACGTCGTGAATGCGCCGTTTAATCTTGAAGTGGGCGAAGAGGCGCAGCAGTTGCCGGTCTGGAAAGATCCGGCCATGCAGTCGCTATCCAAGGAACTCGTCAAATATCTGCTGATGGCCGGGCTGTTGATCTACCTGGTGTTGGGCGTGCTCAAGCCCATGATGCGCGAGCTGGTGGCAGTGGGGCGTACGGAACCCGTGGCTGGCGGAGAGCCAACCGTGGGCGCCGAGGCACTGGAGGGCGCCGCTGGCGGCGTAGGGGATGTTGTCCACATCGGGGGCAAGCGGACGCATAGTTACGAGGAAGATTTGAAGTTGGTGAAAGATATGGCGAAAACGGATCCCAAGATCGTGGCCAACGTCGTCAAGGGCTGGGTGAACAAGGAATGAGCGAGGATGGCATCCTGAAAAGCGCCATCCTGCTGATGAGTATCGGTGAGGAAGAAGCGGCCGAGGTCCTGAAGTTTCTAGGTCCCAAAGAAGTGCAGAAGATAGGCACGGCCATGGCGGCGCTGGAAAACATTTCGCGTGAACAGATCCAGCGGTCGCTGCAGGATTTTCGAGCCGAGGCGGAAGAGCGCACGACACTGGGCATGGGCGCAGATAGTTACATTCGCACCATGTTGACGAAAGCACTGGGTGACGACAAAGCCGGCAATCTGATCGAGCGGATCCTGCATGGCGGCGATACCAGTGGCATCGAGAGCTTGAAGTGGATGGATTCGGCTTCGGTGGCCGAGCTGATCAAGAACGAGCATCCGCAGATCATTGCCAGTATTCTGGTGCATCTGGATTTCGATCAGTCGAGCGAAATACTTGGCAAGTTTGGCGAGCGTCTGCGCAACGATGTCATGCTGCGCATCGCGACGCTGGATGGCATCCAGCCCCATGCCTTGCGCGAGCTGAACGACGTCCTGACCAAACTGCTGTCCGGTGGCGATCATATCAAGAAGTCCGCGATGGGCGGGGTCAAGACGGCGGCCGAGATCCTCAATTTCATGGGCGGCGCGATCGAAAGTTCGGTCATCGGCAATATCAAGGCGTTCGATGAAGAGCTGGCGCAAAAAATCCAGGATGAGATGTTCGTGTTCGAAGACATCAACAAGGTCGATGATCGCGGCATCCAGCTGCTGCTGCGCGAAGTGCAGTCCGAGTCCCTGATTGTTGCCCTGAAGGGCGCTACGCCGGAGCTGCGGGAAAAAATCTTCAAGAACATGTCGCAGCGTGCTGCTGAAATGCTGCGTGACGACCTTGAAGCCAAGGGCCCCGTGCGGGTCAGCGAAGTCGAGGCCGAGCAGAAGGAAATCCTCAAGATCGTGCGTCGTCTGGCTGACGAAGGGCAGATTGTCCTGGGCGGCAAGGGTGCCGACGAGGGCTTCCTGTAATGAGCTCCGGCAACCGTTTGTCCGACGTAGCTTACCAACGCTGGGAACCAGCCACGCTGGATGTGGTTGAGGCCTCCCTTAAGGTGCCGATGCCGACGGCCGCAGATATCGAGGCCATCCACCAGCAGGCGCATCAGGAAGGCTATCAGGCAGGCTTCACCGAGGGTATCGAGGCGGGTCGCCGGCAGGGTGAGGTGCTGGTGGCCGAAGAAGCCAGGCGCCTGCAGGAGCTGCTGGCCCAGATGACCGAGGCCGTGCGCGATTTCGAGCAGGCTGTAGGGGGCGATTTGCTTGAATTGGCACTTGAGATATCCAGGCAGATGCTGCGGCAGGCGCTCAAGGTCAAGCCGGAGCTGCTGCTGCCTATCGTGCGTGGCGCGATGGAGAACCTGCCTCAGAACACCGCTCATCCGCATTTGCACTTGCACCCCGATGACGCCGCGCTGGTGCGGGCCAGGATGCAGACCGAAATCGCCCAGGGCGGATGGAGGGTTATCGAAGATCAGCGCCTCCAACGTGGCGGCTGTCGTGTCGAAACCCTTGTATCCGAAACCGATGCCACCATCGAAAACCGCTGGCAGCGCCTTGCTGCGGGACTGGGGCAGAATTCCAGCTGGCTTGATGAGTAACGCAAATCCCTTGATCGCGCACTGGACGCGATCTCTCGCCGATTACCGTACTGCAGTTGCGCAAATCCCTTCCTGGAATACGACCGGTAAACTGACGCGGGTTGCCGGTCTGGTGCTGGAGGCGGTTGGCATCAAGGCGCCGGTCGGCAGCGTGTGCATCATCTCCCTGCCGAATGGGCAGAGCTTCGATGCCGAAGTGGTTGGCTTCGCCGGTGACCGCTTGCTGCTCATGCCGGAATCGGATGTGTACGGCGTTGCACCGGGCGCACGCGTCTCGCTGATGGAGGCCGACCCCCACGCATTGCCCCAGGGCTCGCGTGTGCTGCGTCGCCGTGCCGAGGATCGTATCAAGCAGGTGGCTGTCGGCTCCAGCATGCTGGGACGAGTGCTGGATGGCAACGGGCGTCCGCTGGATCAGCTGGGAGCCCTGGAGCTGGAAGATCGGGTGCCCTTGCAAAGCCGCCCATTCAACCCGCTCATGCGTAAGCCAATCAGCGAAACGCTGGATGTGGGCGTGCGCGCCATCAATGCGCTGCTCTCCGTCGGGCGTGGCCAGCGCATGGGGCTGTTTGCCGGCAGCGGTGTCGGCAAGAGCATGCTGCTGGGCATGATGGCCCGCTATACCGATGCCGATGTGACCGTGGTTGGCCTGATCGGCGAGCGCGGCCGTGAAGTCAAGGAGTTCATCGAGCAGATTCTGGGCGAAGAAGGCATGGCGCGCTCCGTGGTGGTGGCAGCGCCTGCGGACACGCCGCCCTTGATGCGGCTGCATGGCGCGGCCTATGCGACGGCGATCGCCGAGTATTTTCGCGATCAGGGCAAGAATGTCCTGCTGATCATGGACTCGTTGACGCGATATGCCATGGCGCAACGCGAGATTGCTCTGGCCGTGGGAGAGCCGCCAGCGACGCGCGGTTATCCTCCTTCCGTCTTCGCCAAACTGCCACAACTGGTCGAGCGCGCCGGCAATGGTACCGAAGGAGGCGGTTC
>DAIDAS010000151.1 GCA_027310505.1 bacterium | reverse complement strand
CTTGTATCCCTCGCGTATCGTTATCGGCGAAATCTCCGACCGTGCCCGCACTTTCGCCCGCCTGCTGCAGGAAGGCTCGCTCAAGCCGGACGTCCCGATCCTGCTCACCGATAGCTCCGAAGCTGAGGCTATCAAGCTGTTCGCCAACACCTACCTCGCCATGCGTGTCGCATACTTCAACGAACTCGACACCTACGCCGCCACCCACGGCTTAGATACGCGCCAGATCATCGAAGGCGTCGGCCTCGACCCCCGCATTGGCAACCATTACAACAACCCCTCGTTTGGCTATGGCGGCTACTGCTTGCCCAAAGACACCAAGCAATTGCTCGCCAACTACCGTGATGTCCCGCAGAACCTGATCCACGCCATCGTCGAATCCAACACCACGCGCAAGGATTTCATCGCAGATAGTATCATCCGCCAGAATCCTAAGGTCGTCGGTGTGTACCGGCTGATCATGAAGAGTGGCTCCGACAATTTCCGTGCCTCCAGCATCCAGGGCGTAATGAAGCGCATCAAGGCCAAGGGCATCGAGGTCGTGCTGTACGAGCCGGAACTCAAGGAGCAGGAGTTCTTCCACTCCCGTGTCATCGTCGATTTGGCCGAATTTAAGCGCCTGTCCGACGTTATCGTCTCCAACCGCATGGCTGCGGAACTGGAAGACGTCCGCGACAAGGTCTATACCCGCGACCTGTTCGGGAAGGACTAAACGGGATGTCTCGGAATGTGTCGCGCGCTTTAGTTACCGGGGCGACTGGGTTTGTCGGGTCGAACCTGGTCGGTGGACTGCTGGAAGCCAGCTGGCAGGTTAGTGTGATTACTCGGCCTGATTCATCCATTGAGATTCTTGCACCGTATTCCAGTCAGGTTGATATTCATGTCCATGATGGTTCGATGAAATCCATGTCGGGAATCGTGGCTGCATCCAAGCCTGATGTGGTCTACCATTTGGCGGCTATGGTTTCTGCAGACCATCGTGAAGAGGATATTGATCAGATGGTCACTTCGAATGTCCTGTTCTCGACACAATTGGCAGAAGCTATGTTTCGAAACGGCGCGAATCGCCTGGTCAATACTGAAACTTTCTGGCAGCACCAGACTGGTACGGATGATTTTGTTCCGGTTTGCCTTTACGCTGCTACCAAACAGGGGTTTCGGGACATCCTGCAGTATTACGTGCATTCATGCCATCTCAATGCGATTTCGCTTGTTCTCTATGACACCTATGGTGCCAATGACCCCAGAAAAAAATTGTTTTCACTCCTGAAGCAAAGTGTTCGGGATGGCACCCAGCTTGATATGACGCTTGGTGAACAACTTGTAGACATCGTGCATGTTGATGATGTGGTCGCTGCCTATTTACGTGCAGGGGATATGTTGCTGGAAAAGGATCATAAGCTGGAAACGTATGCAGTATCCTCAGGTTGCAAAATGACATTGCGGGAACTTGTCGAGAGAGTCGAGCGGGAGGCTGAAGTCCAGATAAAACTCAATTGGGGTGGGAAGTCGTACCGGCCTAATGAAGTGATGACTCCTTGGCAAGGAGAACAATTGCCAGGGTGGCAACCGAAGGTGGATCTGGCCTCTGGGCTGCGCGAAGTGTTTAGGGACCTGGACTGACATGGTAACTCGCAGCCTCTTCCGTCTGCTGCGCATGACGCGCGGCTTCATCACCGAACTGCTTGGCAAGCGCGACCTGATCGTGAGCCTATCGGTGAGGAACTTCAAGAGCGCCTACCTCGGCTCGCTGCTCGGGGTAACCTGGGTGCTGGTCGAACCCTTGATCTATGTATTCCTGCTCTGGTTCTTCTTTACCAAGGCGATGAAGTTCAAACCACCGGAAGGATATCCTTATGTGCCATGGCTGATGACGGCGATGGCGCTTTGGAATTTTATCTCGCTCACTCTGACCTCCTCTGCCGGTACCTTTCGAAGTCATGCATTCCTGCTCAAGAGGCCTGAGTTCAACATGTCAGTGTTGCCGGTGGTTAACATCCTGACTGGTCTCTACATCCATGCCATCTTCATCGTCATCCTTGTCGTGCTGTTGTTGCTGAGTGGGATCCCCTTCACGTTCTACTGGATTCAGTCGGCCTATTATCTGTTCGCAACGGCGGCGTTGCTGCTGGGGCTGGCCTGGATCGCAGCTTCGCTCAGCTTGTTCGTCAAGGATGTAGGCAACATCATCGGCGTAATGCTGCAGATCGGTTTCTGGATCTCGCCGATCTTCTGGTCACTGGACACCTTCCCCAAGGGATACCGCTTCTTGCTCGAGCTTAATCCGGTTAGCTACCTGATGGAGGGGTACAGGAAGAGCTTCCTCTATGCCCAGCCATTCTGGAATGATCTAAACGGCTTCCTCTATTTCTGGTCGTTCACGCTGGGCGTGCTGCTCATCGGCGTGTTTACCTACAGGAAACTGCGCCCCCACTTCGGAGATGTCATCTAAATGTCCAGGGCCGCTATCAAAGTCGAGAACGTCAGCAAGGTGTTCCGCATCTATGACCGACCGAGCGATCGACTGAAGGAAGTGTTTTCCCTCAGCCGCAGGAAATTCCACACCGACTATCCGGCGCTCAGCGACGTTAGTTTCGAAGTGAGGCGGGGGGAATTCCTTGGCATCGTGGGCCGCAACGGTGCGGGTAAATCAACCCTGCTCAAGATCCTTTCCCGCGAGCTGACACCAAGCAGCGGCAGCGTCATGATCAACGGCAAGGTCTCACTGTTGCAACTGGGGGTCGGCTTCGACCCGGAGCTCACCGGCCTCGACAATGCACGCTTTGCCAGCAAATTGCTCGGCTATACCGATGACGAGATCGGGCGCATGCTGGAAGAGATCGTCGCTTTTGCCGACATTGGCGAATTCATCCACCATCCGGTCAAGACCTATTCGAGCGGCATGTATTCTCGTCTGTCCTTTGCTGTCGGCATCAACATCGACCCGGATATCCTCATTGCGGACGAGGTGCTTTCAGTCGGCGACATGCGCTTCTCGCAAAAGTGCCTGCGCAAGATGCGCGAGTTTAAGGAGCAGGGTAAAACCGTCATCTTTGTCTCGCATGACATCCAGAGCGTAAACGCCTTCTGCGATAGCGCCATGTGGATCAAGGATGGTGTAGTGTTCATGCGCGGCGATGCCAAGCAGGTGACGACAAGCTTCCAGAACTACATGCTGTATGACAAGATGCCCGACGAATACAGTGCGGTGGCAGAGTCCGTCAGCGAGCAGCCGGTAACCGAAAAGCGACAGAGAAGCGTGGCGGGCGACGATTTCTCGGATGTCGAATGGACCGAATTGGGTAGTATGCCGGGCGTTGGTGACGGGCGTGCCGAGATTAAGCGCATGGCGCTGGTGCTGGCGGAGGGTCATCGGCCAGCACGTCGGCTACGCGGAAACGAGGAGGTGCTTTTGCTGCTGGACGTGCAGGTCAAGTCGGGCATGCAAGACCCGCAGTTCGGCTTTGTCATCTACAACCGGCAAGGATTGCCGGCGCTGCATACCAACAACGATATCTGCAGTACCGGGGTGGCTGAACTGAGCGCGGGGCAGCGTATCTGTGCATCTTTTCGCTTCAAGCTGCCAGGGCTGGCGAACGGCGATTATATATTCTCAATCGGTGTCCAGACCGGGTTGGATATGGCGCACAAGATCGATGACGTCTACGAGTTCAACGTGAGCCGGGCCGACATCAAGGGCACGCAGTGTGGTTACTCGATCATTGAAAACGAGCGGTTTGAATTACGGGAAATCTGAAGTAGATGGAACGAAAGAACATGAAAGCGATAATTAAGAAAATCATTTTGCGTCTCTTCAACTGGTTGTTCTCCAGTGACGTGACTCCTGATGACCTGCCATCTATTCGTATCCTGTCCAGGGAAAAGCTGAGATTGGCGGAAAAGGATGTCGAAGCCGTCAGGCTGGTGACCAGTGAGGGATTGCATATCACCCAGAAGGACGTCGAAGCGGTCAGGCTGGTTCTCAAGGGGGTCGATGAGCAAAGCGTGAATTGCATCAGATTGCTCTGCGACAATGACCCTGAGTTTGTGGGGGAACTAAACAGCGATCTGTTGCAGCAGTTGAAAGCGGTTGCCCTATTGAAGCGGCTTGACGAAATCGGGGACCTGAGCGAGGGTTTCCAAGTGAACTACGCCCAAGAGGGGGAGGCGCTGATACTAAATCGTTTCTTCGATTTCCGTAAAGAAGGCTTCTTTGTGGATATCGGCGCACATCATCCAAAGCGGTTCTCGAACACCTATTCCTTCTACAAGCTCGGTTGGCGCGGGGTGAATATCGACCCCACTCCGGGAGTCAAGGAAATATTCGATGAGGTTCGTCCGGAAGACATATCGTTGTCGGTCGCCGTCTCGAATGTTGATGGTAGGCAGGATTTCTATATGTTCAGCGAACCAGCGCTGAACACTTTCAGCCCTCAAATGGCCCAGGATTATCAACACCAGGGATGCAAGCTGATTGAGGTAAGGTCGATCGAAACAAGGCGTTTGGCCACATTACTAGATCAGTACCATATCGACCGGCCGATCGATTTCATGTCGATTGATGTCGAAGACCACGAGTTGCCCGTGCTGCAGTCGAACGACTGGACACGGTTCCGGCCGAAAGTGTTGCTGGTAGAGATCCTGAACTTCGACATGAAGCACCCCGATGCTTCTCCGGTACACAACTTCATCCTTAACGAAGGCTATGAGTTGTTCGCCAAGACCTTCAATACCGTCTTCTACAAAGACGCCCGATGAACATGAATGCAACGATGGGATCAGGTCAGCAGAAGCCAACAGTCTATCTGCTGTTGCCGGTGCACAACCGGCGCGATATCACATTGGCCTTTGTGGAATGCCTGAAAAAACAGACCTACGACAAGGTGCGGTTGGTGCTGATCGATGACGGATCGAAGGATGGCACGGCAGAAGCGGTCCGGGTGCAGATCGGTGATGTTATCATCCTGCGTGGCAAGGGTGATTGGTGGTGGGCCGGGTCGCTGCAGGAGGGGTACGAATGGTTGCTGCGCAACGACATAGCCGGTGACGATGTCGCGTTGATCATGAATGACGATACTGGTTTTGAACCGGACTTTATCTTCAATGGCTTGCGTGTGTTGCACGACCATCCTGCCACCTTGCTGACCGCGACTGGGTACAACCTCAAGACCGGTCAGCCGCAGGATTCCGGCGGGTACATCATGGACTGGGCAACGCTTGGTTTCTCTGAGACCTATGAGAATGCCAAAATCAATTGTTCCTCTACGCGAGGGCTGATGGTGCGGGTGGCAGATTTCCTTGATGTGAAGGGATTCTATCCGCGGCTGATCCCACATTACCTGTCCGACCTCGAGTTCACCATGCGTGCGCAAAAGAAAGGCAAGACGCTCATGATTCATCCCGATTTCCGGATTGGTATCGATTTTGAGACGACTGGGCACCGAGAACTGGGCAAGGAATCGTTCGCGCAGTACATCAAGAAAGTATTTTCGAAGCGTGCGGCAATGAATCCGGTCCACTGGAGCAGCTTTATCCTGCTGCATTCGGACTGGCGCTATAAATTGCCGAACTTGAAACGCATCTGGGGTGGAGTCTACCAGCATGGGGTACGCGAGCGGCTGTGGCCGGAGCTGAAGACTAGGCTGAGAAGGCAACAGCAGGGCGCACGCGAGTAGCGTGTTTTAATTTCTTTTCGAATCTTATTTTAATTTATGTGCGGAATAGCAGGAATCGTCTCTAGGCAGATCACAACAACTCATGCTGACTCGCTCAACAGGATGTTGGGCTCCATGGTGC
>DAIDAS010000144.1 GCA_027310505.1 bacterium | reverse complement strand
GACCATGGCGGCGAAGGCCAGCACAATCATCACCACGAATCATCAGAAGGAGAAAAAAAATGAATGCACCTTCATCCGCATATGGCCTCTGGTCCTTGGTCGTCATCAATTCGGCAGTTTTTATCATCTTCGCATTCAGCTTTGCCAAACCACAGAGCAAACGTGACTGGCGTTCGTTCGGAGCGTTCTCGGCCTTTCTGGTTGCCCTGTTCACCGAGATGTACGGATTTCCGCTAACCATCTACCTGCTTTCCGGCTGGCTTGCCAACCGGATACCTGGTTTCGATCCATTCTCGCATGATGCTGGACACCTCCTGGAAGACCTATTCGGGTGGCGCAGCAACCCACATTTCGGACCGTTTCACATGCTGAGCAACATTCTGATCATAGCCGGCTTCTTCCTTCTGTCCGCATCGTGGAGGGTGTTGTACCGCGCGCAACGTCAGCGTATCTTGGCCACCACTGGCCCCTACGCTAGAATCCGCCACCCTCAATATGCCGGCTTCGTCATGATCATGTTCGGCTTCCTGTTGCAGTGGCCAACCATAATCACGGCAGTAATGTTCCCGATCCTGGTGTTCATGTACGTCCGTCTAGCCCGCACGGAAGAGCGAGAAGCACACGCCGAATTCGGAACCGAATTCGAACGGTATGCTGGCAAGGTGCCTGCATTCTTTCCGCACCTTTCGACAAGTCAGGATGGTTAACCCTTTATCAGACATTTCTAGACCGTCAGTGGCTTTGATTTGGTCATCCCCGGGATAAAAACATGCACAAAAATTTCTTCCTGACGATTGCTGCAGTGGTTACCGTTGGATCGGTATCGACTGCGGCATATTTCATGCTGCGTAATGGCCAGGAACTGGGCATTTTGGAAGCAAGCGGCCAAATCCGTGGAACCGAAGTGACGGTCAGTTCCAAGATTGCAGGCCGACTAGAACTTTTGACTGCTCGGGAAGGCCAGCCGGTCAGCAAGGGGGAATTGATCGCAAGGATTGCTGCAGCAGAACTTGATGCAAAGCTGGAACAGGCCAAAGCGGAAGCTACAGTGGCCGAAAGTCGTTTTGCTGAAGCCCAAGCTGGCTTGCAAGCGCTGGATACCACGGCAGAGCAGGCCAGGCTCAGTGTCGGGATCACACAGGAATCCACAAAGCATGATACGCATCGAGCAGGAGAAGCGATGCAGCGTGCCGAGGCGGAGGTCAGGGCTGCCGAAGCGGATGCCGCCCAGGCACGAACGAATTACCAGCGTAACAAGACGTTGCTCGATAAGGGGTTCATCAGTCAGGGCTCTTTTGATCAAGTTAAAGCTAGTCTAGCGATTTCTGAGGCTAAGGTAGATGCTGCACGCAAGGCACGTGCTGAGGCGGGAGCCGCACTTGAAAGGGCCGGTGTTGGCAAGGACGAGGTGAGATTACGTGAAAAAGAAATTCAACGCATTGGAAATGAACGTCAGCGATTGGAAGCGACGCGCAACGGTGCCGCGGGTGAGGCACTTGCGACCCGCGCCCGGGTAAAGGAGATCGAGGCTCTGCTGGAAGATAGCAGGCTGAGTGCTCCGAGCAACGGCACCGTAATCAATCGCCTGGCTGAGCCTGGTGAACTGGTGGCGCCTGGGCGGCCCATCGTGACACTCATCGATCTTACTGAACTTTATGTCCGTGTTTTCGTCGCCGAGAAGGACATCGGTCAGGTGCGCTTGGGAAATCCTGCGCGTATCACTGTCGATTCCTTCCCTGGCAGATTCTTCTCTGGTCATGTCAGCGAAATTGCACAACAAGCCGAATTCACGCCCAAGGAAGTGCACATGAAGGACGAACGCGAAAAACAGGTCTTCGGCGTCAAGGTGAAACTCGATGATTCCAAAGGCTATTTGAAACCTGGCATGCCGGCCGACGTCAGAATCAAATGGCAAGAAGCGGCTAAGTGGTAGCGCTCCCCCCGCTGATCCGAGTCTGCAGCTTGTCCAGACGTTTTGGGCATACCTGGGCATTGCGGGGCGTCGATCTGGGGATCGGCAAGGGTGAACTTTTTGGCATCGTGGGTCCTGACGGCGCAGGCAAGACGACGTTGATTCAGTCTATTTGTGCCATTCTTGATCCAACGGAAGGAGCGATCACGGTAGACGGTCACGATACTGTGAAAGAGGCCGCAAAGATCACTTCCAGCATCGGTTATATGTCGCAGGCATACTCCCTTTATGGCGACCTGACGGTAGAAGAAAACCTTCAGTTCTTTGCTGAAGTACGGAATGTCCCAGAGACGGCTTTAATTGATCGCAAGGCTAAACTGCTGCATTTTTCCGGGCTTGCGCCTTTTCTTGACCGGAAAACCAAAAATCTCTCCGGAGGCATGCAGAAAAAGCTGGCATTGTGCTGCAGCCTGATTCACGAGCCCGATATTTTAATCCTCGACGAGCCCAACTTGGGGGTGGATCCGTTGTCCAGGCGCGACCTCTGGCGCATGATCGAAGAGTACCGATCACGCAAATTGACGGTTGTTCTTGCGACCTCATACATGGATGAGGCAGCACGTTGCGACAGGCTTGCTTTCCTGGCTTCTGGCAAACTGCTTGCCTGCGACAAACCGCAAAAGTTCGGTGACGACCTGGAGCAGGCATTCAAGCTGCTCCAGCCCGTTCAGACACCTCCTGTTGCTCCAATAGAGCCGAAGCAAAAGCATATGGGGTTGGCGATAGAGGTGGATACCCTAAGCAAGCACTTCGAGGATTTTACCGCGGTGGACCAAATCTCTTTCGGCGTCAAACCCGGAGAAATCTTCGGACTATTAGGTCCAAATGGTTCTGGCAAAAGCACAACCATCAAAATGTTGTGCGGCATTCAGCCACCCTCAGAAGGGAAAGCGATTGTCGCAGGTGTTAATGTCGGTGAGCGGTCCGGGGAGGCACGCCACCGGATCGGTTATATGTCGCAGCGGTTTTCCTTGTACCTGGATTTGACCGTCAATGAGAACTTGGCCTTTTTCGGTTCGGTGTATGGTCTGAAGGACAACCATTTGCGGGAGCGTATGGAATGGGCGATAGCCATGGCAGGTTTGGCTGGGAATGAGCGCATCTTGACCCGGAGTCTGTCAGGCGCGTTGCGCCAACGGCTCGCGCTCGGCTGTGCCGTACTGCATCAGCCTGACGTACTGTTTTTGGATGAGCCCACATCGGGTGTCGATCCTACATCTCGGCAGACTTTCTGGGATCTTATACGCAGTTTTGCTCGTGCCGGCACAACGATATTCGTTACTACGCATTACCTGCGCGAAGCGGAGGGATGTGATCGAGTTGCATTTATAAACCGAGGAAAAATTCTGTATCTTGATAGCCCCAGTGTAATTCGAGAAAAGTTTGGCGGTGTAACGCTTGAGGAAGCGTTCATCCAGCTCATGGAAGAGAGTGCGCCATGATTCTTTCAGCCCTGATCCGCAAGGAATACCACGAAATTGTTCGGGACCGTGTCACGCTCTCCATCGCGATATTCCTCCCTCTGGTGCTGCTGTTTCTCTTCGGTTACGGAGTTTCCCTCGATGTCGAAGATATTTCCCTTGCTGTTTATGATCAGGACAGAAGCCAGGTAAGTTCACAGTTGGCGGAGGCATTTACAGCAAGTGGGTATTTTCGACTAAATCACCAGTTAGAGTTTGATTCAGAGGTCAATGAAGTTCTCGACAGCGGTAGGGCAACGGCAGTCTTGATCATTCCTCCGGACTTCTCCTCGAAGATACGTATGGACCGTCCAGTTGGTGTGCAAGTCCTGATCGATGGATCCTTTTCAGCAACAGCACTCATTGTCTCTAACTATGCGATGTCCATCATCGAGCGCTATTCTACAAATTTGGCCATGAATCGTATCACTCAGCAAGGCTACCCGGTGCCAGAGCGCATCCAGCTTGTAGCCCGTGTCTGGTACAACGCGCCTATGAAAAGCGTGAACTACATCGTGCCCGGCCTGTTCGCGGTATTGCTCATGGCCTTTCCTCCGATGCTCACCGCCTTGTCGATAGTCCGGGAGAAAGAGCGGGGTACGATCGAGCAGATTTACGTATCCCCGATTACCCCTGCACTGTTCATACTTGGCAAAATCGTGCCCTATGCCACGATTGCCTTCCTGGAGATGTTGCTTATCCTTGTAGTCGGTACATTCTGGTTTCATATTCCATTCAGAGGGAACCTGTCCCTGCTGATGGGCGCTTCTTTACTCTACGTTCTTGTGACCGTGGGCATGGGCGTATTTGTGTCGACAATCACCCGAACTCAGCTTGGTGCCGTCCTGTTATCCCTCGTCGCGACACTTATGCCTTCCTTTCTGTTTTCAGGATTCCTGTTCCCGATTGCCACCATGCCCTACATGATGCAGCTTTATACATTCGTTTTCCCGGTACGTTATTTCAATGACATCAGCCGTGACCTTTTCTTGAAGGGTGTCGGAGTGGAGTACCTTTGGAGCAATGTTCTTCTGCTGGCGATCTATGCCATCGCCTTGTTCCTGCTTGCCACGTTGCGACTGAAAAAGAAGGTTGCATGATGTCGCGTGTGTGGGCTGCCGTCAGGAAGGA
The DNA here is from genome assembly GCA_027310505.1 of bacterium. Classification (GTDB taxonomy): domain Bacteria; phylum Pseudomonadota; class Gammaproteobacteria; order Burkholderiales; family Methylophilaceae; genus CAIJXJ01. The sequence continues at coordinate 7,512 of DAIDAS010000144.1, read as the reverse complement.
AATGTTGCAGTTTTTGCGGGACTGGATGCTGCTAGCTCTGATAGTCTTTATTTATACAGCCGATGTTGTGATGTGTACTTATGCCTTGTCGTTTGAGGTAAAACATCTCAAATTCGCTGTCTACGATCAGGACCAGACCCAATTTAGCCGAAGTCTGATCGAAAAATTCACAGCCACCGAATATTTTGGCAAGCTCTATCCCGTCACCCATCGAAAAGAGATCGATCAACTCCTCGATAAGGGAACTGTCGACCTCGCCTTGGTCATTCCACCGGACTTCACGCAAAACGCATCGCGAGGATTACAAAGCAGTGTGCAAGTATTGCTTTCCGGGGCGAATTCCAACACGGCCAATGCGGCTCGAGGATACGCGAATATTATCATTGAAGGCTTCTCCAGGAACTGGATGCAGCAATCTGCAGCTGCCCAAGGACTGCAGATCAGCTATCCGGAGATCACTCCGAGCATGCGTATCTGGTATAACCCAGAGCTCCGGTTTAGATATTTCATGGTGATATCCATGATTGTGGTTGCAGGGCTCATGGTTGGCGTCATAACCACCTGCGCAAGCTTGGTTCGGGAAAAAGAGACTGGCACGATTGAGCAGTTGATGGTGACTCCGCTGAGCCAAGGGGAAGTGGTGTTTGCAAAATCTGTCCCTACTTTTGTCACAGGCATGTTCATGTTGGTTCCTAGCCTGATCGTGGCCTATGGATTCGGCGTTCCCATGAAAGGCAGTCTGATATTGTTTTTTATTGCCTCCGCAATATTCCTTGCGGCAGCAATTGCGATCGGTTTCTTTATATCCACCTTTGCCCGCAACCTGCAACAAGCCCTACTGATCTCTTTCTTCGTACTATTCCCGTTGATGTTCCTTTCAGGCACTATCGTGCCGGTGGAAAGTATGCCGCTTGCCATGCAGTATTTCTCGCTGCTTAGCCCAGTTCGCTACTATATCGAGATTGCGCTGGGGGTACTTCTGAAAGGGATTGGCTGGACGCCGCTGTGGCCTAAGCTGCTGATTCTGTGGCTTTATGCAGCAATTCTGCTGTATTGGAGTCTCAACCGCCTGCGGCGCCAGTTGTTCGAATAACCACTCAAGCACGAGAATCACGAATAATTATGAACGATAACCTTTCCACATTAATCCAGCGGTGGAAGTCCGATCCACATAGCACTTATGCAACTTGGTTTCTTTGGGATGAACGCCTGAAGAATTTCCGCTCAATCCGTCGCGGGATCGCACAGGTAGTCCAGGAAATTCAGGGCAACACTTTTGGAAATACATACCGCGGTTCCTCGCTCGAAACCATTGCCCATTCAATTGCTGAACAGCGACAGATATTCAAGGGAGCAGATCACGCCTTTTTGTGGAAACCGAAGTTGCGCATCCCTGATATTTATGAAAACCGGACCAATCAGCTGGCTTTTGGACAATTGCTGCACACATGTCATTGTTGTGATACTGCGGAGCAGATCATTGCGGCTATAAGGCACATCGACTCTCTGGGAGTGAAAGGGCTGGGACCTGCTGTTGCCAACATGCTCTATTTCCTGCATCCAACCATTACCCCACCTTTCAATACTGCCATCGTCAATGGCTTTAATGCAGTCACTGGTGCCAATGTAAAGCTTGGGCGATGGGATCACTACCTGGCCATGCGCGAAGGGATGATGGAACTCAACAATCGCCATCGCACCGAACTTTCCAATGACCTGGGAGCCATTGCTGGCCTAATGTTCGATGTCGGCAGTGGCCGTTATCCGGTTCCTCCCCGGGAAGGCGATGAGCATGCAAGGCTGCAATGGGAAGCAGATCTTGCTCGGGTGCGTGAAGAAACCGCGGCACAGCAAAGAGCCCTGGCCTCTGAGCAGGAGAGCGACGAAACACACTCCGAAGTACAGGGATGGTTAAGAGATCTCGGGATAGCGCTTGGCTATGAGGTCTGGATAGCTGCCAATGACCGTAGTCGGCCCTACAATGGTGGGATCCTGGGAGAAGGATGCCTAGCATCACTCCCCGCCGTTTTGGCCTCGGCCACAGCGATCGATGCCATCCGGTTGATCGATGTCATCTGGTTAAGCCGGAATGGCCAAGTATGCGCCGCCTTTGAGGTTGAGCACAGCACCTCCATCTATTCGGGAATTGTTCGTATGCTGGACCTGGCACTCGGCACCGACTTTGAGGCCAAGGGCAATCTCTTTCTAGTCGCCCCCGACGGCCGGGAGAAGGATGTTCAGCAACAGTTGAACCGGCCGGCTTTCTATCGCGTGGCCGAGCTTGGCATACGATACCTCCCTTACACGGAATTGAGATCTCATCGTGATTCAATTGCCAGATTCGGATCTGGGCTGAAACCTATGCTCTCCATTTCTAAGCAACTTTAAGTGCGTCTCAGCATCAAAGTTGCACAGAATATTCCAGATAGAAAGAATAGGTTATGAATCGCCCCTAATGCAGTAGACACCTTTCAGCCTTAAACTAAGGCGTCAAATGGAGGTGTCATGAGTAGCAAGCGTTACGCAGAAGAATTCAAGATTGAAACGGTGAAGCAGATCACCGAACGGCGTTATCCGGTGTCCGAGGTTTCTGCCCGACTGGGGGTATCCCAGCATAGTCTGTACGCGTGGGTGAAGAAGTACAGCCAGCCAGAACCGGCGCGTTTGGAAGCGCAAGGCAAGGATGCCGAGCTGCGCCGACTCAAGGCCGAGTTGAAGCGGGTGACGGAGGAGCGCGACATCCTAAAAAAGGCCGCCGCGTACTTTGCCAAAGAATCCCGGTAAGGTACGCATTCATCCGGGATCACGAATCCCAGCATTCAGTACGACGCATGTGTCGGGTAATGGCCGTGCATCCCAGTGGGTATTACGCTTGGCGCAATGCGCCAGTGACGAAGCGGACGCAGGAGAACCAACGCCTGGTGGGACTGATCAAGCAATCGTGGCTGGAGAGCGGTGGAGTCTATGGCTACCGCAAGATCACCGACGATCTGCGTGACCTGGGTGAGCGTTGCGGCAAGCACCGTGTCTACCGACTCATGCGCGATGAAGGGCTGCGTTCGCAAACAGGCTATCGTCGTCGTCCTGGCCAACGTTACGGTCGGCCGTCGGTGGTCGCACCCAACCACGTGCAGCAGCAGTTCGATATCACGGAGCCGAACCGGGTATGGGTCACCGATATCACCTACATCCGCACCCATGAGGGCTGGCTATATTTATCGGTGGTGCTGGATCTGTTTGGACTTCACCCGCTCTGTTAGACACTTGATAATGTCTAAAACGGAAGAGAGAAAGTCAGATGAAGGGCATCAGATATACGGACGAATTTAAGTCCGAAGCGATTAAGCAAATCACAGATCGCGGCCATGCGGTAGCGGACGTTGCTGAGCGACTCGGTGTTTCCACCAAAAGCCTTTATAAATGGAGGCAGGAAATTGATTGCCAGAAGCGGCCAGCAATGAATGCGGATGTGGTCGCACTCAAACAAGAAGTGGCTCGACTGAATGCGGCATTAAAGCGTGCGATCGAGGAGCGCGATATATTAAAAAAAGCCGCCGTGTACTTTGCCAGCCAGCCCGAGTGAAGTACACGTTCATCGACCAGCATCAATCCCAGTTCAGAATCAGCAGCATGTGTCGTGTCCTCAAGGTACATCGCAGTGGGTACTACGCCTGGAAGGCGGCGCCGCTGTCTCAACGTGCGATTGAGGATCAGAGGCTACTGATAGAAATCAGGCAGTCCTATGAAGACAGTTATGGGATCTATGGCAGCCCTCGTATTCATCGTGATTTGAGGGAGGCTGGCCACCGTTGCGGTATAAAACGTGTCGCCAGGCTAATGAGTCAGGCCAAGATTAAATCCATGCGCGGGTATCGGCGTCCTCGCCATATCTCAGGCAGGCCAGCGACCGTAGCTCCCAATCGGCTTCAGCAACAATTCACAACGAACCAGGCTGATGCCGCTTGGGTGACTGACATACCTATGTGCGCACATATGAAGGGTGGCTCTATCTGGCTGTCGTCATTGACCTGTTCTCCCGAACTGTAGTCGGTTGGTCGATGAAGCCTACGATGGCGACTGACATCGTTCTGGATGCATTGTTGATGGCCGTATGGCGTCGCAAGCCGAAGCAACCCGTCATCATCCACTCAGATCAGGGCAGCCAGTTTGCAAGTGACGATTTCGCGCGGTGGTGTAAAGACAATCTGCTCATTCCGAGTATGAGCCGCCGAGGTAATTGCTATGACAATGCGGTTGCCGAATCCTTCTTCAGTAGTTTGAAGAAGGAGCGTATCAAGAGAAAAATCTACTCCACGAGGGAAGAGGCCAAATCAGAAATATTTGAATACATCGAAGTGTTTTACAATCGCAAGCGGCGTCACAGCCACCTGAATCAGCTCAGTCCAATGGAGTTCGAGAAGTTACAAATGGGAAGCTGAAAATCGTCTAGTAAAGCGGGTGAAGTCCAACATTACTGAATTGTAATCACTCAGTAATCAACCAGTTGGCATGAGCACATTAGATTGGGCAACAACGTGTGGATTTTACCGAGCTATAACGAACGATGTTACGGCTGAAGCGAAAGTGAAGGCAGCGAAATTCACGGTCGAGGAAGGTGGAAGTCCATATACGAATGTGTTTGATATGCTTCTTCGGCTCCACCGAAAAGTGGGCTCAGATAGGAGTCGGGTAGAGAAACTATCGTTCTTCATCAACTGAATCCTGGAGAATTTATATGCAAATTGAACAGTTAAAAATCATAGGCATAACTTGTGGTGGCTGTGTTAGTAAGGTTGAAACTGCACTCAAAACAGTACCCGGCGTGAATGGTGTCAGTGTTTCACTGATGAGGGGTGAAGCATCCGTGCAATTCAAAGAAAGCGAAACAAATCTTGAGCAGTTGAAATATGCGGTGGAAATGGCTGGTTTTAACATTGATAAAACTATGGCAACGAGTTCCATCCCTAAAAAAGGTGGATGTTGCTGCGGCTAGCCAATGAACTTTTCATTACATTGGAGAATGTGAATGAAGTTAACATTTCTGGGTGCAACCGCTACCGTAACTGGCTCTAAATACCTAATAGAAACGGGCGCAAAACGAATTTTGGTTGATTGTGGTTTGTTTCAAGGCCTCAAGCAGCTTCGTTTGAGAAATTGGGACAATTTTCCAATAAATCCTACGACGATAGATGCCGTGGTGCTAACCCATGCCCATATTGATCATACAGGTTATCTACCGCTCTTGGTCAAGAATGGTTTTGCCGGAAAAATATTTTGCAGTCGCGCCACGCATGAGCTTTGTGAAATTCTTCTTCTGGATTCAGCACATCTTCAGGAGGAAGAAGCACGTTTTGCGAACAAACGCGGCTTCTCCAAGCATAAGCCTGCTTTGCCTCTCTACACAAAGGAGGATGCCAAGATAGCGCTCGAGCAATTTGAGTCTCTCGATTTAGAGGAAACCATAGATTTGGGTAGGGTCGCCGGCACTCTCAGCCCATCCGGCCATATACTTGGCTCGTCTTTTATAAGATTGGAAGACAGAACTACCTCTATCCTCTTTTCTGGTGACATTGGGCGTCCCAATGACAGTATCATGCTGCCCCCCGCTTTCATTAAGCAGGCGGATTATTTGGTCGTAGAGTCCACCTATGGGAACCGACTGCATGTGAGGGAAGATCCCAGAATTAAGCTCAGCGAAGTGATCAACCAAACTGCAAAACGCAACGGCATTGTGCTGATTCCAGTTTTTGCAGTAGGGCGTGCACAAGACATCGTCGGCGGTTTCTTCCTGCTCTCAAGCGCGTGGCGAGTTCTGTATGCTGCGCAACGCCATCATAGGCTTGCGACAGCTGGGCCTTACGCAAGAATCCGGCACCCTTAATACATCGGCTTCGTACTGATCATGCTCGGCTTTCTATTGCAATGGCCCACGATACTGACAGTCGTCATGTTCCCTATCCTCGTGATCATGTATGTCAGGCTGGCCCGGATCGAGGAACGGGAAGCACGGGATGAATTCGGAGCGGAGTACGACGCTTATGCTGCTCGCGTGCCGGCTTTTTTCCCAAAATTATCTTCATGAAGGATACGCCGCTATGAATCTCCGACTTTATTTCTGCGCCATTTCGATTATCCTCGTCGTCATGGTACCCATGGAAGTACAAGCTGCTGAACCAAAGGCAGGACATGAGCAGCGAGCAAGCCCGGATATGCATCAAAAGGTGGGTGACCTCGATATTTTTTATGGACTTTTACCTGCGCAGGTCACCAAGCAGCATGACCCATCTCATGAAGAGAGCAGAATGCATGGCGGTGTATCGGGAAAAGTGAATGACTATCATCTGGTCGTCGCCATATTCGACAAAGACGGCAAGCGTGTGAATGATGTCGAGGTGAAAGCCTCCATCGCTGAATTAGGGTTATCGGGCGCCTTGAAACCACTCACTGTGATGCAAACCGGCGAAACCGCTAGTTTCGGCAACTACTTTTCATTTCGCCGGCCGGGTGTTTATCGTATCGAAGTGGAGGTGGGGCGCCCTACAGCACACGAAAAAATTCTCCGTGCCCTTTTCGACTATCGTTTCCAATAGGTCAATCATATGGAATGGTTAAAGCAGAACTGGATCCTGATACCGATTGCTTTTCCTTCTGAGGAGAGGCAGTATGGGCTGTGGGCATAGTGGTGGTCATCACTCTCATGACGATGCCAATTATGCGTCACTGAAACGCGATCCAGTCGATGGGAGGCCAGTCGAGCCGGCCACTGCCCTGAGATTTGATTACAAGGGCATCACCTACCACTTTACCTCCGACGAAAATCGATTGAAGTTTATCGCAGACCCTGAGCACTATTTGGGTGCTACTACCGGTCATAATCATCGTGGTGGCTGCTGTTAGCTTCTGCATTCATTAAAAGGGTTAAAGCTGATGTGTTTTTCTGCGACTGCAAGTTTTGTTGCAGGTGCGATGCTGTCTGGCGTTGGAATACAGACCTTGCGCCTAGCCAACGAACCCCGATTGAAGCCGCTGGCATGGATTCCGCTGTTGTTCGGAATCCAGCAATTCATTGAAGGCATGCTCTGGCTTTCGTTCCGATTCGAGTCGCCGTTGTTGGCATGGTCGAGCACCTATGCTTTTACTATGTTCTCGCATGTGTTATGGCCGATATTCGTTCCTTTTGCGGTGGGGATCATCGAGCCAGTACCGTGGCGAAAGAGTGCCATTGCAGTATTCCAGATCCTTGGATGGGGTGTGGGTCTATTCCTGCTCTATCTCGTAATTCGATATCCGGTTTCGGCTATTGCTGGCGAGCATATTGTCTATGTTTCACAACACTTTTATCAGGCTCCCGTCATGATGCTGTATGTTGCCGCGACCTGCATCGGATCCTTCTTCTCGAGCTACCGCCTGATCAATCTTTTTGGCGTCATGGCGCTGATCCTGTTTTTTGTGGCCTATGGCTTTTATACCGTGGCGCTGCTGTCGGTGTGGTGTTTCTTCGCTGCGATATTG
>DAIDAS010000139.1 GCA_027310505.1 bacterium | reverse complement strand
ACGGTATACGCCGAGGCCGGCGTGACTTGCGCCAAGCTCGCAAAGTTTGCTGCGCGGCAGCATTTGCACGGCGCAGAGTTTCTGGCCGGAGTACCGGGCACGGTAGGCGGTGCGCTGGCGATGAACGCAGGCTGCCATGGCGGCGAAACCTGGGACATCGTGAAGCGGGCGCTCACCATCGACCGCCACGGTGTTCTACATGAGCGCAACCAGGTCGAGATGGAAGTCGGTTACCGGCATGTCGTCCTGCCGGGCGAAGAATGGTTTGTCGCCGCATGGTTCCATCTGCATGCCGGCGAGGCGAGCGTGGCCGAGGACAAGATCAAGACCCTGCTGGCAAAACGCCTGGCGACGCAGCCGTTGAACCTGCCGAACGCCGGCTCGGTGTTCCGCAATCCGGAAGGCGACCATGCCGCGCGCCTGATCGAAGCTTGCGGGCTCAAGGGATATCGCATCGGCGACGCGCAGGTGTCGGAAAAGCACGCCAACTTCATCGTCAATCTGGGCGAGGCGAAGGCGGCGGATATTGAAAACATGATTGCCCATGTGCATGACACGGTACTGCGCGAGCAGGGCGTGGACTTGCAGCGGGAAGTGAAAATTATCGGGGAAGCGTTGTGAGCAGCAGATTTGGAAAAGTGGCCGTGCTGTTGGGCGGCAAATCCGCCGAGCGCGAGGTGTCGCTCAAGAGTGGCAACGCCGTGCTGGCGGCATTGAAACGTAACGGCGTGGATGCCCATGCCTTCGATCCTGCGCAATTGCCGCTGCATGATCTGGAGAGCTACGACCGAGTGTTCATCTCGCTGCATGGCCGTTTCGGCGAAGACGGCACCATCCAGGGCGCACTCGAGCTGCTGGGTATTCCCTACACCGGTAGCGGCGTGATGGCCTCGGCGGTGGGGATGGACAAGTGGCGTACCAAGCTGCTGTGGCAGGCGGCCGGCATTCCCACGCCGGAGTTCGAGCTGGTCGGTGCCGACAGCGATTTCGCAGCCGTGGAGGCGCGTCTGGGATTGCCCTTGTTCGTGAAACCGGCCAACGAAGGCTCCAGTATCGGTATCAGCAAGGTGAAACAGGCTGGTGGTTTGCGTCCGGCCTATGAAGAAGCGGCCAAGTACGATCCGCTGGTGCTGGCCGAGCGCTTTATCGGTGGTGGCGAGTTCACGGTCGGCATTCTGGGCGATGCCGCGCTGCCGGTGATACGCATCGTTCCTGCCAACGAATTCTACGATTACGAGGCCAAGTACCTGCGCGACGATACCCGCTACCTGTGTCCGGCAGGTCTGAGCGAAACGCAGGAGGCTGCCATTCGCGCCCAGGCTTTGCAGGCTTTCCGTGTGCTGGGCGGGCGAGGCTGGGGGCGTGTCGATTTTCTGATGGACGAGGCTGGCAAACATTATTTCCTTGAAGCCAATACTTCCCCCGGCATGACCGACCACAGTCTGGTGCCGATGGGTGCGCGGGCGGCGGGGATCGAATTCGATCAACTGGTGCTGAAGATTCTGGAGATGGCCCGTGTGGGATAAACCCCAGCTCCTGTTGTGGCTCGCCAACTTCCTCTACGCGCTGGCGGCGGTGCTGTTGATGTATGCCCTGCTGTTCGTGGTGGTGCATCTGCCGATCTTCCCCTTAAGGGAGGTGAAGGTCGAGGGCGACATGCAGCATGTCACGCGGGAGCAGCTGAAACTGATCGTGAGCCGGCATCTGCAGGGCAACTTTTTCACCGTCAACCTGGAGCAGACGCGCGATGCGTTCCAGAAGCTGCCCTGGGTGCGCAACGTGAGTGTGCGCCGCCGCTGGCCCGACAAGTTGGAAGTGACAGTGGAAGAACATCGTGAACTGGCGCGCTGGGGCAACATCGCGCTGGTGAACACCTATGGTGAGTTGTTCCATGCCGCATCAGATAGCGAGCTGCCGGTGTTTTACGGCCCGGGTGATGGAGTGCACGAAGTGGCGGAGCATTTCGGCAGCTACAACGCCTTGTTGCAACCCACCGGCATGCGGGTGGCGCAAATCGCCCTGACACCGCGCCGTGCGTGGCAGATCGGCACGGACAAGGGCATGGTGATCGAATTGGGGCGCGATCAGCCGGAAGCGCGCTTGACCAAGTTTGTGGGCGCCTACAGCAAGACGCTGGGGGCGGCAGGGGTGACGGTGGCGTATGCCGACCTGCGCTACCCCAATGGATTCGCGGTGCGCAAGCCGGCAGCCACAGCCGGCAAAGGCGTCTGATCAGGAATAGCAGCAAGCGGAGAATTGAATGAGCAAAATCAGAGAAATGAAGAACTTGATTGTCGGGCTGGATATTGGCACCTCGAAAATCGTCGCCATCGTCGCCGAATTGCAACCGGAAGGCGGGCTCAAGGTGATCGGTCTCGGTCAGCATGCCTCGAAAGGGCTGCGCAAGGGCGTGGTGGTCAATATCGATTCCACCGTGCAGGCCATCCAGCGCGCGCTGGAAGAGGCCGAACTGATGGCGGATTGCAAGATCAGCAGCGTGTTCACCGGCATTGCGGGCAGCCATATCAAGAGCCTCAATTCGCACGGCATGGTGAAGATCAAGGACGCCGAGGTGACGCAGGCCGACGTCGACCGCGTGGTGGAAACCGCGCGCGCCATCGCGTTGCCGACGGATCAGCAGATCCTGCACATCCTCACGCAGGAATTCATCATCGACGGACAGGAAGACGTGCGCGAACCGATCGGCATGAGCGGCATGAAACTGGAAGTGAAGGTGCACATCGTCACCGGTGCGGTGTCCGCCGCCCAGAACATCGTCAAGTGCGTGAAGCGCTGTGGCCTCGAAGTGAGTGACCTGGTGCTGCAACCCCTCGCTTCCAGCGTGGCGACGCTGACCGAGGACGAGAAAGAACTGGGGGTGTGCCTGGTCGATATCGGCGGCGGCACGACAGACATCGCGGTATTCAAGCAGGGGGCGATCCGCCATACCGCGGTGGTGCCTATCGCCGGCGACCAGATCACCAACGACGTGGCGGTCGCCTTCCGGACTCCCACCCAGTCGGCCGAAGACATCAAGGTCAAGTACGGTTGCGCGCTGCGCCAGTTGGCCGACGCCAAGGAAATCGTCGAAGTGCCGGGCGTGGACGGGCGCGACCCGCGTCAGCTTTCCCTGCAGACGCTGGCTGAAGTGATCGAGCCGCGCGTAGTCGAGCTGTATGAGTTCGTGCTGAACGAGCTGCGTAGAAGCGGCATGGAAGAAATGATCGCCTCCGGTATCGTCATTACCGGCGGCAGCAGCCTGATGAAGGGCATGGTTGAGTTGGGCGAGGAAATTTTCCACATGCCGGTACGTCTGGGGATGCCCAGATATGTCGGCGGATTGTCCGAAGTAGTGAGCAACCCACGCTACGCCACCGGCGTCGGTTTGGTGTTGATGGGCAAGCAGCAGGTCGAGCGGCACATTCAGGGGCAGCTCGAATCGAGTTCCTTTGAGCGCGTTTGGGAAAAGATGAGAAGTTGGTTCCAGGGCAATTTTTAGTCATTTGGTTGGTTTTGATTTTTGGTTTGGATTAGGCAGATAACAAGGAGGAAACAAGATGTTTGAAATCATGGATCGGGATTCTCAGGAAGCCGTCATCAAGGTGATCGGCGTGGGTGGCTGCGGCGGCAACGCAGTCGAACACATGATCGACATGGGCGTGTCTGGTGTGGAATTCATTTGTGCCAACACCGATATGCAGGTTCTGAAAAAGAGCCGCGCCAAGGTGCAGTTGCAACTCGGCGCCGAACTCACCCGCGGTCTGGGTGCGGGCGGCAAGCCGGAAATGGGCCGTGAGGCCGCATTGGAAGACCGTGACCGCATCGCTGAAATCATCGACGGTGCGGACATGCTGTTCATCACTGCCGGCATGGGTGGCGGTACTGGTACCGGCGCCGCTCCGGTGATCGCTGAAGTGGCCAAGGAGCTGGGCATCCTGACCGTGGCAGTCGTCACCAAGCCGTTCGGTTTCGAGAACAAGCGCATGTCGCTGGCCGAAGAAGGCGTGGCTGAGTTGACCAAGTTCGTCGATTCGCTGCTGGTCGTGCCGAACGAAAAGCTGATTCAGGTACTAGGCGGCAAGATCACCGTGAAGGAAGCCTATCGTGCCGCCAATGGCGTACTGCACAACGCGGTTTCAGGCATCGCCGAAGTCATCAACGGCGAAGGCATGGTCAACGTCGACTTCGCTGACGTGCGCACCGTAATGGGCGAGAACGGCATGGCCATGATGGGTTCGGCCGTGGCCTCTGGCGAAAACCGTGCCCGTATTGCTGCGGAACAGGCCGTCAACAGCCCGTTCCTGGAAAACGTCAACCTCGAAGGCGCGCGCGGCGTTCTGGTGAATATCACCTCCAGCGCCGATTCGTTCATCATGGACGAATTCTATGAGGTGATGAACACGATCAAGTCGTTTACCGCGGAAGATGCATCGGTGTTCTTCGGCAACGTGTTCGACGAATCGCTGGGCGACGACCTGCGTATCACGCTGGTGGCGACTGGCCTTGCCGGCGGAGCAGCACGTCGCCAGCAGAAGCCTGAGCTCAAGGTGATGACGCCGGTGCGTGACGGTACCACCAACCAGCCGATCTACTTCGGTTCTCCGGCTGTGGAAGACGCCGTTCCTGCCGCCTTCTCCAGCAACCGCCGTGCCCAGGTGGAAGCGATGAAGTCGACCGGTATGGACGAGTTCGACATTCCGGCGTTCCTGCGTAAACAGGCGGATTGATGCCCGGAGGGCGGGATTTTGGTGTAAAATCCTGACGAATCAAAGAGAAAGGAATGTTGGGTGCTTAAGCAGCGTACGCTCAAGAATGTGATCCACGCGACTGGCGTGGGTTTGCATACCGGAGACAAGGTGGCGATCACCTTGCGCCCTGCTGCGCCCGATACCGGCATCGTGTTCCGTCGCGTCGACCTTGATCCCCCAAAGGAAATCAAGGCCTTGCCGCATCACGTCCAAGACACCCGGCTCTCCTCCACGCTGGAAGTGGACGGCGTGCGCGTGGCCACGGTGGAACACCTGATGTCAGCCCTCGCAGGGCTGGGCGTCGACAATGCCTATGTCGATCTCAGCGCTTCCGAGTTGCCCATTCTCGATGGCAGCGCCGGCCCGTTTGTCTATCTGCTGCAATCGGCCGGCATTGTCGAGCAACCTGTGGCGAAGAAGTTCATTCGTATCAAGAAGCCCGTTGAAGTGCACGAGGGTGACAAGTGGGTGCGCTTCGCGCCATACCATGGATTCAAGATCGACTTTGCCATCGATTTTGATCACCCCGTCATCGAGCACACCGGAAAATCGGTCACCATCGATTTTGCCGAACATGCCTATATCCGCGAAGTCAGCCGGGCGCGTACCTTCGGTTTCATGCACGAAGTCGAAGCGTTGCGCTCCATGGGGCTGGCCCGCGGTGGCAGCCTCGATAACGCCGTGGTGCTGGACGAATACCGTATCCTCAACAGCGATGGTCTGCGCTACGAGGACGAGTTCGTCAAACACAAGGTGCTGGATGCCATCGGCGACCTGTATATCCTCGGTCATCCGCTGATCGGCGCGTTCAGCGCATACAAGTCCGGCCACGCGCTCAACAACAAGCTGTTGCGCGCGCTGCTGGCCGATGTCGATGCCTGGGAATACGCCACCTTCGAGCATGCGGAAGAAGCGCCGCGTGCTTTCAATACACCGCTGATTCAGGCGGCTTAGATTTTCGCGAGGCCTGGATGCTGGTGCTTCGCTTCCTGCTGATTCTGGGCGGCATTGCCGTCGCGGTTTCCTTCGCGGTCTATCTGCTGACACGGGACAAGCGCTATCTCCGTTTTTCCTGGCAGTTGTTCAAGTTTTCCGGCATGTTGCTGCTGGTGGTCGGGGCGGTCATTGCGATGGGCAGGATCATCCTATTCTAGCAGTCTGCGGCGCTGTCTCGGGTTGTGCTATCCTTAACAAGTCGTTCGTTGTGTCTGATTGGTGTCATGCGGCTCTCATGGTTATTTGTCGGGATATCCCTTCTGGTCTGTCGCCCGGGTTGGGCTGACACGCTGCAGGATTCCTTTATCGCTGCGCGCGATGCCTACAAGGCGCGCGATGAACGCTCTCTGGCCGTTTATTCCAGCCAACTGCAGACTGAGAATTACCCTCTTGCCCCCTACGTTGAATACTGGCGCATGCTGCTACGCCTGGAGCAGGCCGATACGGCTGACGTGCGCGATTTTCTTGCCCGCTACGCCGATCTGCCGTTTTCCGAACGTGTACGGGTCGAGTGGCTGAAAAAACTGGGCAAACGTGAAGACTGGGCCACTTTTTTCGACGAATTGCCGCACAGTTCCACCGAGGATCCTGCCGTGGCCTGCTATACCCTTTACGGACGCCTTGTTCAGGGCGATGATTCCGCTTTGGAGCAGGGGCGGCCGCTATGGATGACGCCGACTGAGCAGCCCGCCAATTGCGATGCCTTGTTTGATCGTATGGTCAAGGCCGGTACGCTGACGCCGGAAGATTTGTGGGCGCGTTTCCGGCTGGCGATGGAACAGGGCAAGGTGTCGGTGGCCAAGTCGGTCTTGCAGCGTCTGCCGCAAATCGATGCCGCAAACCTGAAGCAACTCGACAAAGTGTATGAAAACCCCCAGCGGGCGCTGGAGAAGAAAACCGTCAGCACCAAAACCCGTTTCGGGCGCGAACTCAACCTGTATGCATTGGAGCGCGTATCTCGCAGCCTCCCCGACCTGGTGCAGGACTCATGGAAGGCGATGAAGGGCAGCTACAGCCAGGAAGACCAGCACTACCTGTGGGGGCGCATGGCCATGCATGCGGCCAAACGCCACGACCCGGTGGCACTGGAATGGTATGCCAATGCGGCTGACACCCCGCTCAGCCAGGAACAGCAGGCCTGGAAAGCGCGTGCCTGCCTGCGTGTGGGGAACTGGGACGCATTGCTCGCCGTGGTCGCGGCCATGCCGCAATCGATGCAGGATGAGCCCGCATGGCGATATTGGAAAGGCCGGGCACTGAAGGAGAAGGGCCAGACCGTGGCGGCCAACGCGACGCTGTTGCCGCTCTCGCGGGACCGCAGTTTCTACGGCGTACTGGCTGAAGAGGAACTGGGCGACGTGATCAGTGAGCCGCCGAGCTCATACAAGGCCAGCGAAGAAGATGTGCGTGCCATGCGCCAATTGCCCGGCATCCAGCGCGCGCTGGAACTGCATCGTCTGGAAATGCGCTGGGAAGGCCGCAACGAATGGGCCTGGGCCATGCGCGACATGGATGACCGGCAACTGATTTCAGCCGCTGAAGTCGCCTTTCGCGAGGAATGGTACGACGTTGCCATCAATACCGCCGACAAGACCAGGCTGACCCACGATTTCGCGCTGCGATTCCCCACGCCCTACCGCGAAAAAATGCAGAATTACGCGCGTGAAAACGGGTTGGACGAGGCATGGGTCTATGGGTTGATCCGGCAGGAAAGCCGTTTCGTCAGCTACGCCAAATCCGGGGTGGGAGCCTCCGGGTTGATGCAGGTCATGCCGGCCACGGCAAAGTGGATCGCCAAGCGTATCGGCATCACGAGCTACAGCCACAACATGATCAATGAACTCGATACCAATATTCAGTTCGGCACCCATTACCTGCGCTACACGCTGGATCAGATGGGTGGCCAGCCGGTGATGGCGACAGCCGCCTATAACGCCGGCCCGGGACGGGCCAGGCGCTGGACCGATGCGCAGCCCATGGAGGGTGCGATCTATGCCGAGACCATCCCGTTCAGCGAAACGCGCAATTACGTGCAGAAAGTGATGAGCAATGCCCATTACTATTCGCATCGCGTCGGCGCCAAGATTCAAACGCTCAAGCAGCGCCTGGGGTTGATTGCGGGTGGCGGTGGCGTGGCGACGGTGGAAGATTCAGAACAGTGACGGGATGAAATCTTGAAAGCGAAAAAAATCGTGGTGCTGGGTGGGTCCGGGTTCGTTGGCCGTCATATTGTGCATCAGCTCTGCGCGCATGGGTATGAGGTCAAAGTGCTCACGCGGCGGCGCGAAGATGCCAAGCATTTGACCATGCTGCCGAACGTGCTGGTCGAAGAGTGCGATGTGTTCTTCGAGTCGGCGTTCAACCGGGCGATCCGAGGCAGCGATGTGGTGATCAACCTGATCGGCATCCTGCACGAATCCGGCCGCAACACTTTCGACAGAATCCACGCGGAACTGCCGCGTCGCGTCGCACAGGCCTGCCGGGCACAAGGCGTACCGCGCCTGCTGCACATGAGCGCCCTGCAAGCGGCGCCCGATGCGCCCAGCGCCTATCTGCGCTCCAAGGCAGCGGGTGAGGCTGCGTTGAGGGAGGTCGCCCAAGATGGCGCAAAAGACGCGCTCCAGGTCACCATGTTCCGCCCCTCGGTGATTTTCGGGCGTGGCGACAGTTTCTTCAACCTGTTCGCCGCACTTGCGCGGCTGATGCCAGTCCTCATGCTCGCCAAGCCGCAAGCCCGCTTTCAACCGGTATTCGTGGAAGACGTGGCGCAGGCCTTTGTCGCCAGCCTTGATCGGGTCGAGACGGTCGGCCAGGCTTACCCGCTGTGCGGCCCGACGGTGTATACGCTCCGCGAGTTGGTGCGGTACGTGATCGATACGCTAGGCCTGAAGCGCAGCATCATCGGCCTCAACGACCGCCTTTCCTATCTTCAGGCGTGGGCGATGGAATGGCTGCCGATCAAGCTGATGACGCGCGATAACTATTATTCGATGCAGGTGGATAGCGTGTGCGACTGTGCTTTCCCGCCCGTGTTCGGTATCCGTCCGACACCGATGGAAGCCGTGGTTCCAACCTATCTGGCCGCAGACACGATGCGTCAGACCTATATGCGTTTCCGCAGTACTGCGGGAAGATAGCCGGTGGAAATATACTGCGTTGGCGGCGCGGTTCGCGACGAACTCCTGGGCCTGGCAGTGCAGGATCGCGACTATGTCGTGGTAGGAGCCACCCCCGAACAAATGGCGTCGCTGGGCTATCGCCCGGTCGGCAAGGATTTTCCCGTCTTCCTGCATCCGCACACTCGTGACGAATACGCACTTGCCCGCACTGAACGCAAAACGGCGAAAGGCTACAAGGGATTCCAGGTCTACGCTGCGCCAGAAGTTACGCTGGAGCAGGATCTAGCCCGGCGCGACCTCACCATCAACGCTATTGCGCAGGATCAGCATGGCGCATTGATCGATCCCTACGGCGGTGTGGCCGACCTGAAATCGGGCGTGCTGCGCCACGTCAGTCCGGCGTTCGTCGAAGATCCCGTGCGCATCCTGCGGCTGGCCCGTTTCGCAGCCCGCTTTACACAGTTTACCGTTGCTCCCGAAACGCTGGCGCTGATGCGCGAGATGGTGCAAAACGGCGAAGTGGACGCGCTGGTGCCAGAGCGCGTCTGGCAGGAGTTGGCCAAGGGGCTGATGGAGGCGCAACCCTCGCGCATGTTCGAGGTGCTGCGGCAAAGCGGCGCACTCGGCAAAATCCTGCCCGAGCTGGATCGCTTGTGGGGGGTGCCGCAACCTGAAATCCACCACCCGGAAATCGACACCGGCGTGCATGTCATGCTGGTGGTCGATTACGCGGCAAGGCAAGGATACGCCTTGTCTGTGCGTTTTGCCGCGCTGATGCACGATCTGGGCAAGGGCACCACGCCTGCGCACTTGCTGCCGCGCCATATCGGCCATGAGGAACGCGGCGTCGGACTGGTGAAGGATCTGTGCCAGCGCCTGCGCGTGCCAAACGATTGCCGTGACTTGGCGGTCATCTCCGCACGTTTCCACGGTAAAATGCACCGTGCGCTGGAAATGCGCACCGACACCCTGCTTGACCTGCTGCACGATACCGACGCCCTGCGCCAGCCGCAGCGTTTCGAACTGTTCCTGCTGGCCTGCGAGTGCGATTCACGCGGTCGCACCGGGTTTGAAAACAAACCCTACCCCCAGGCCAACTACCTGCGGATGGTGCTGCAAGCCGCGTCCGGAGTGGATGCAGGTGCCGTCGCGCGCCAATACACCGCGCCTGAAAAAATCCGGGAAGCTATTTATCAAGCGCGCCTTGAAGCGATTAATATTTCGATCTCTCCGTTTGAGAAGAAGACCTTATGATGCCTGACGTGATACAACTGTGGTTCCACCTGGCCGACTGGCTGAGCGCCCATGTGATCGTACCGACGCTATCCTTGCTGCATGCGCAGAATGCATTTGGCGATCCGAAAGGGGTCGCCGAAGCCGTGATGATCGCTGTACTGCAGATCGGCATTATCAGCCTCGTCTTTCGCCCGCTTGAGAGCCTGGTGCCGGCCGAACGCTGGACTGATCGCCGCCTGACCAGGATCGACCGACTCTATACGCTCCTGATGTTGCTGGGTTTGTTCCCCTTGTTCAGCTACCTGGTGCTTTCCCCGTTCAGTCATCTGCTGGGTGGCGATACAGCAGGCGCCAGTGCGGAGTCTACATTCAATGTGAAGCACTGGGTGCCGTGGTTTGATCATCACCCGATGCTGCTGCTTGCCGTTTATTACGTCGTCTACGACTTCGTTTATTACTGGATGCACCGCGCGGAACACATCATTCCCTGGTGGTGGGCGCTGCACAGCATGCACCACAGCCAGCGCCAGATGAGCTGCTGGACGAACGACCGCGGCAGTTATCTGGATGGCATGATCCAATCCTTTATTCTCGCCACGGTCGGTCTGGTCATGGGGGTCGATATCGAGGAATTCGCGTGGTTGACGTTAGTCAGCGAACTGATCCAGAACTTCTCGCACACCAACGTGCGTATCGGTTTTGGCCGGTTTTTCGAAAGGATTTTCGTCGACCCGAGGTTCCACCGCCATCACCACATGGTGGTCGACCCCGAACGGCCCGGGCTGCATAACTGCAATTTCGGGCAGGTTTTCTCGGTCTGGGACATTCTTTTCGGAACCGCTTTGTATGGCGAGCCAGTACGGCCGACCGGGGTCAATGACCCCGTGGTGGATGCGGATAACGATCGCGGCCTCATCGCCATGCAGTGGCATACCCTGAAGCGTTTCTGGGGCGCTTCCGCTCGTTGAGAACCGGAGATTCTCCGGGTTTCGGGCAATAAGTCATGCTTTCGCCGCACTGAAGCGATGCTGTTCCGGGCGTGAGGCTGGCAAACAGTGCATGGCGTCATCCCAAGCCGACCCTGGGTTTCCGCAAAAGTGGCCGCTTTGAACGGCCACTCAGACCGGGGCGATGTGTTGACGATATGACCATTTCTTCGCGGGTCAGGGTTAATATAGCCGCATGCTCAAATTACGCATCCGCGAAAAAATCACAGGCTTGCTGGTGTGCTATTTCATTGTGGCCCTGGTGGCGATCGGGTCTACACTGTACGTATCCAGGCAGATGGAAGGGGCTGCGGCCGCGATCAACGATGCCGGGCGTGAGCGCATGCGCTCCTATCGGATTGCCTACCTGCTGGCGCAACAGGTGCGCCATCCTTCCTTCGAACTGCGGCGTGATATCGAGCACGAAATCACGTTATTCGAAAACACGCTGATCGAACTTGAGAACGGCAACCCGCAGCGACCGCTATTTCTGACGAAAGAGCCTGCCGTCAAAGCCCAGATGGCGCATCTGAGTTCCGCATGGCATAACAGCATGAAACCCCGAATCCAGGGGGTGCTGGAAGCCAGACGGGCCAGTGATCAGGAGAAGCGGCTGGCAGACTACCGGCCAGCCGTGGAAGAGTTCGTCAACGGCATCAACGAACTGGTCAGCATGGAGGAGAAAAGCAACGCCGAGGCTACGACCATGCTGCGCTCCATTCAGATCGCGCTGGTCATCGTGGCCCTGCTGGGCACCATTCTGCTGGATTACATCTTCTCGCTGTTGCTGGTGCGGCCTTTGCAAAAACTGAGTGAAGGCCTGTCGAGCATGGGCAAGGGCGAATTCGGGGCGCGACTGCCAATGGCCGGTAACGATGAACTGAGCCAGCTTGCGCAGGGATTCAACCAGATGGCGGAGAAGCTGCAGAATATCTATGCCACCCTGGAACAACGAGTGGCTAGCAAGACGCGCAGCGTCGAACTCAAGAACCGGGAACTGGGCACCCTGTACGAAATTGCTACCTTCCTTAACTCCGCTACCGCATCGGAGCCATTATGCAGCAGCGTTCTGGATCGGATGGTTACGCTATTTGGCGCTAACGGCGGCGTGGTGCGCCTGACCGACCCCAAAGGAGAGCAACTGCAACTGGTCGCCGCACGTGGCGTGTCAGAATCCTTTCGTGCCGACGAAGCCTATCTGGCCGTGGGCACCTGTGTTTGCGGCGAAGTGGCGCGCGACGGCATCGCCGTCAGTTCCGACTTCACCTTGCCATCAACGCCCCCCTTGCTGCAGGCTTGCAGCAAGGACGGGTTTCGTGCGGTGGCCGCCATTCCCATTCGCTCAAGCCAGCGCATTCTGGGCATGCTGAACCTGTTTTTCGATAGCTTGCGCATTTTGCCGCCAGCCGAAGTGCGGTTGTTGGAATCCGTTGGCCTGCACCTGGGTATCGCCATCGAAAACCAGCGTCTGGTGGCACGGGAGCGGGAAATGGCGGTTTCCGAGGAACGTAACCTGCTTGCACAGGAACTGCATGATAGCATTGCGCAGTCGCTCGCTTTTCTGAACATTCAGGTGCAACTGCTGCACGACGATTTGAGCCAGGGAGAGATCCCGGGGGCGATGCTGATACTGGAGCAAATTCGCGAAGGCGTTCAGGAAAGCTACGACGACGTGCGCGAACTGCTGGTGCATTTTCGCACCCGCCTTGATCATGCCGACCTGGAGGCGGCGATTGTCCGCGCGCTGGAAAAATTCGAGGAACAGACCGGCAT
>DAIDAS010000134.1 GCA_027310505.1 bacterium | reverse complement strand
AACTTCGCCCATCGCCGCGCTGGCATGTGTGGCGGTAGGCAGCCACACCCTGCACCTGACGCTGGGCGAAGGCAAATACCATCAGGTCAAGCGCATGGTCGCCGCCGCCGGCAACCGCGTCGAGGCGCTGAAACGCATCGCCATCGGCGGCCTCACGCTGCCGGACGATCTTCCAGTAGGGAAATGGCGCTGGCTCACTGCCGATGATCTGGAAAAGCTGCGCCGCTGAAATTTTTCGATTAGTATTATTGCCGACAAGCGTGTCCAAATTCCCTGCTACGCGCAAGGGATTGAAGGAATTGAAGGATAGAATCATGGCGCAACAACCGATACGACAACCCGGCCAGGCCGAAGTCCAGCCACTGTTCAACCTGCTCAACGGCGGCCACATGGCCGAGGCCGAGCGCCGAGCGCTGGCCTTGCTCCAGACCTATCCCAACGCGTTCATCCTGTACAACGTGCTGGGCGTGGCGCAGGAGAACCAGCAGAAGCTGGAAGCCGCCGCTACCACCTACCGCAAGGCGCTTGCGCTGCAGCCCAACATCGCCGAGATCCACGTCAACCTCGGCGCCGTGCTCGGCCAGCGCGGCCACTCCGACACCGCCATCGACCACTATCGCAAGGCCATCCAGCTCAACCCGCGGCTGCCCGTGGCACCGTTCAACCTCGGCATCATTTTGCAGGACCAGGGCCGTTACGACGAAGCCGTCGCCGCCTACCGCAAGGCGATCGCCATTGAACCGGGTTTCTACGAAGCGCTGGGCAACCTCGGCACCATCCTGCAACGGCAGGGCAAGCTTGAGGAAGCGGTCGCCACCTACCGCAAGGCGTTGGCGATCCATGAGGACCCGCGTGGACACTTCAACCTTGGTACCGCGCTGCGCGACGAGGGCAAGCACCAGGAGGCGGCCGACAGCTACCTGAAGGCGCTGGCGATGGATCCCAACTACGCCGATGCGCACAACAATCTGGGCGAGATTTTCCGCGACCGGGGCAACATGGACGAGGCAATCCGGTGCTACGAGAACGCCATGGCCATCAACCCGGATCCCTCCAATGCCAACTACAACATGGGCGAATTCCACAGCCGGGCCAAGCAGTACGACCAGGCGATCCCGTATTACGAACGTTCGCGTTTCGAGGATTACCAGGAACGTGCCATGGAATGCATGTACAAAATCGGCCGTTATGACGAGTTCCGGCAGAAACTCAAGGCAATGGTGCATTCCGGCAAGAAGTCGATGATGCTCGCCACCCTCTCCACCCACCACTCGATCAATTTCGGCGTGCCGGACGAATACAACTTCTGCCCCGACCCGATGCGCTTCGCCTGGCACACCAATATTCCGGAGCTGTCCGCACCGGACAGCCAACTGCTCAAGGACGTGCTGGAAACCATCGATCGCACACCGATCGCCGCCCGCATGCAGGGGCGTCTTTATTCCGGCATGCAATCTGCCGGCAACCTGCTCAAGCGCCCGGAACCAGCCTTCCAGCAACTGGCCGTGCTGGTACGCAAGAAAATAGAAGAATACCGCGCGCATTACGCCAATGAGAATTGCGACCTGATCCGCTACTTCCCTAAGGAAATCGACTTCAGCAGTTCCTGGTACCTGAAGATGAAAAAGGGCGGCAACCTCGGCTCGCATATCCACGAGGAAGGCTGGATCAGCGGCTGCGTATATCTGAAATTGCCGAAGCAGAAGGTGCACGAGACCGATGCCGGGTTCGAGTACGGCACGGATGGCGACAGCTATCCGCGCATGCATGACAACTTCCCGTCGCACATCGTGGTGCAGGAAGTGGGCGATATTGTGCTGTTTCCCTCATCGCTGTTCCACCGCACCATCCCGTTCAGTTCGGATGAAGACCGCATCTGCGTGGCCTTCGACCTGAAACCGGCGTCCGGAACGCGGTAAATCATTGCTCAGGTACGGAAGTCACGTATAATGCGTGGCTTCCGTACGTGCTACCAATCAGCGTACCGGTCATTTGTTCATATCGATCGTTCCGATCCCTAATTCGTCTGCCTCGATTGGTGCTGTTTAACTTAAACATCAGGCCGTCGCAGGAGTATTACCTTGTCCCAAGAAATCCATTTCGCCGACCTCGGTCTGGCACAACCGTTGCTGCGCGCCATTGAAGATGCCGGTTACACCAAACCCACGCCGGTACAGGCCCAGGCCATTCCGCTCGTGCTGAAGGGCGGCGACCTGCTGGCCGGCGCGCAAACCGGTACCGGCAAGACCGCCGGCTTCACCCTGCCGATTCTGCACCTGCTCAGCGAAAAACCGCTGACGCCCAAAGCCGGTCGCCCGCGCTGCCTGATCTTGGTGCCGACGCGCGAACTCGCGGCGCAGGTCGAAGAATCGGTCAAGACCTACGGCAAATACCTCAAGCACAGTTCCATGGTGATGTTCGGCGGGGTCGGCATCAACCCGCAGATCGACCGCCTGAGGAAGCCGCTGGATATCCTGGTCGCCACCCCTGGCCGCCTGCTCGACCACGTCGGGCAGAAAACGCTGGATTTGTCCGGCATCGAAATCCTGGTGCTGGACGAAGCCGACCGCATGCTCGATATGGGCTTCATCCGCGACATCAAGAAGATCCTCGCGCTGTTGCCGACACAGCGCCAGAACCTGCTGTTCTCGGCGACGTTCTCCGACGAGATCAAGGCGCTGGCCGACGGCCTGCTGCACAACCCCGGTTTTGTCGAAGTCGCACGCCGCAACACCGCATCCGAGCTGGTGACGCAAACCGTGCACATGGTGCCGCAGAGCCACAAGCGCGACCTGATGAGCCACCTCATCAAGCATCATGGCTGGGAACAAGTCCTGGTCTTTACCCGCACCAAGCACGGCGCCAACCGTCTGGCCGAAAAGCTGGCCAAGGACGGCATCCCCGCCGCAGCCATCCACGGCAACAAGAGCCAGTCGGCACGCACCAAGGCGCTGGCGCAGTTCAAGGACGGCAGCATTCCGGTGCTGGTCGCCACCGATATCGCCGCGCGCGGGCTGGATATCGACCAGTTGCCGCAGGTGGTCAATTTCGAACTGCCCAACGTGCCTGAAGACTACGTGCACCGTATCGGCCGTACAGGTCGCGCCGGTGCCAGCGGTGCCGCCGTTTCACTGGTGGACCACGAAGAAGCCAAGCTGTTGAAGGACATCGAAAAGCTGATCAAGCGCGAAATCCCGAGAGTCGCCGTGGAAGGCTTCGTGCCGCCCGCCAAGCCGGAACCGGAAGCCCCGCGCCCGCCGCGCCAGCCGCAGCAACGCCGCCCGCAGGGTGGCCAGAGCCGCAACGGTGGTGGTGGAAACCGCAATCATCCTCCGCGCCAGGGCCAGCAGAACCGCAACGAACAGCCGCGCCAGCCGCAGAAGGCCAAGCCGCAACAGGAAAAACCGCAAAAGAACCTGTCCGAGGCCGCGCGCCATCAGGCCATGCCGCAGACCCCCTTGTTCGCACCCAAGCCTATCCATCGGGGACAACGCCACAAGTAATCCGGCATGAAGACCGCCCAGCAGCTCCTGCACGACATCTTCGGCTACACCGCTTTCCGCGGCGCGCAGCAGGCGATCGTCGAGCATGTGGCAGCAGGCGACGACGCACTGGTGCTGATGCCCACCGGCGGCGGCAAGTCGCTGTGCTACCAGATCCCCGCATTATTGCGGGATGGCATCGGCATCGTGATATCGCCGCTGATCGCGCTGATGCAGGATCAGGTCGATGCCTTGCAGCAACTCGGCGTGCAGGCGGCATTCCTCAATTCCAGCCTGGATGCCGAAGCCGCCCGCGAGGTCACGGGGCGGCTGATGCGGGGTGACCTTAAGATCCTCTACGTCGCCCCGGAACGCCTGCTGATGCCCAACTTCCTGACGTTGCTGGAACAGGTGCAGGACGGTCCCGGCATCGCGCTGTTCGCCATCGACGAGGCGCACTGCGTATCGCAATGGGGCCATGATTTCCGGCCGGAGTACCGCAAGCTCACGGTGCTGCACGAACGTTTTCCCAACGTGCCGCGCATCGCGCTGACAGCCACGGCCGACGCCCCGACCCGCGGCGAGATCGTCGAACGGCTGGCGCTGGAAGACGCACGCCAGTTCGTTTCCAGCTTCGACCGCCCCAATATCAAATACCGCGTCACGCAGAAAAACAACGCCCGCAGCCAACTGGAAGCATTCCTCGAATCCGAACACCCCAACGACGCCGGCATCGTGTATTGCCTGTCGCGCCGCAAGGTGGAAGAAGCGGCCGACTGGCTGAAATCGCGCGGCTGGGATGCCCTGCCCTACCACGCCGGACTTGACCCGAACACCCGCAACGCGAACCAGCGCAGATTTCTGCGCGAGGAAGGCGTCATCATGGTGGCTACCGTCGCCTTCGGCATGGGCATCGACAAACCCAACGTGCGCTTTGTCGCGCACCTTGACCTGCCCAAGAGCATGGAAGGCTATTATCAGGAAGCCGGCCGCGCCGGGCGCGACGGCATGCCTGCCAACGCCTGGATGGCCTACGGGTTGGGCGACGTGGTGTCGATGCGGCAGATGCTGGATTCCGGCGATGCACCGGAAGAACGCAAGCGCGTCGAACGGCAGAAATTGGATGCCCTGCTCGGATTCTGCGAATCCACTGCCTGCCGCCATCAGACCATCCTGCGCTATTTCGGCGAAGATCACCCCGGCAGTTGCGGCCAATGCGACAACTGCCTGGAACCGGTCGAAACCTGGGATGGCAGGCAGGCGGCGCAGATGGCGCTGTCATGCGTCTACCGCACCGGCCAGCGTTTCGGCGTGGTGCACCTGATCGACGTCCTGCTGGGCAAGTCCACGCCAAAAATCGAACAGTTCCAGCACCAGCAACTCAGCACCTTCGGCATCGGCAAGGCACTCTCGCAACAACAATGGAGCAGCGTGTTCCGGCAACTGGTGGCTGGCGGCCTGCTCGAAACCGACATGGAAGCCTACGGCGGCCTCAAGCTCACCGAAGCCTCACGCCCGGTGCTGAAGGGCGAACAGGATGTCTGGCTGCGCCGCGATGTCGAAGTTTCCAAACGCAAAACCAGCAAAGCCGAACGCGCCTCACGCGCCAGAGAAGGTTATGAAGGCGTCAGCGACGACCCGCTATGGCATGCGCTCAAGGCCCGTCGCCTGGAACTGGCAAAAGACCAGGGCGTGCCGCCCTACGTCATCTTCCACGACAGCACGCTGCTGGAAATCCTCAACCAGCGCCCGCAGACACTGGACCAGATGGGACGCATCAGCGGCGTCGGCCAGGCCAAACTGGCGCGCTACGGTGATGACTTCCTCAAGGTGCTGGAAGATGCCGCGAATGGAGCCGCCTGATGCACATCTGGGTTGATGCCGATGCCTGCCCGGGCGTGATTAAAGAGATTCTTTTCCGCGCCGCCCAGCGGACGCAGACCATGACCACCCTGGTCGCCAACCAGTTGCTGCGCGTACCGCCTTCGCCTTATATCCGCGCCCTGCAGGTGCCGGGCGGATTCGACGTCGCGGACAACCGCATCGTGCAGGAAGTAGAGCCAGGCGACCTGGTGATTACCGCCGACATCCCGCTGGCGGCACAGGTCATCGACAAACACGCCCACGCACTGAATCCGCGCGGCGAGTTCTATACCCATGACAACATGCGCGAACGCCTCGCCATGCGCAACTTCATGGAAGAGCTGCGCGGCAGCGGCGTGGATATTTCCGGCCCCTCATCTTTCAGCCAAAGTGACCGGCAAGCGTTTGCAGCACAATTGGACCGATATTTATCCAAACATCGTTAAAATGCCCGCTATGGAAACCGAAAAAGTACGCCTTTCAAAACTGATGTCCGAACAGGGCATTTGTTCCCGCAGGGAAGCCGACAGCTACATCGAGCAGGGCCTGGTGTTCGTCGATGGCGAACGTGTCAGCGAACTCGGCACCAAGATCTTCCCCACCCAGAAAATCACCCTGGCCAAGGGCGCGCAGGTGCAACAACAGGCCCGCGTGACCATCCTGATGCATAAGCCCATGGCCTATGTTTCAGGACAGGCGGAAGACGGCTACCAACCGGCGGTAACGCTGATCAACGCGGCTTCGCGCTTTGCCGGCGACAAATCCCCGTTGCGCTTCTCGCCCTCCCACTTGAAAGGCCTCGCACCCGCGGGACGGCTGGACATCGACTCCACCGGACTGCTGGTGCTGACGCAGGATGGCCGCATCGCCAAGCTGCTGATTGGCGACGACTCCAAGATCGAAAAGGAATACCTGGTGCGCGTGCAGGGCAAGCTCTCGGAACAAGGCTTGAAGCTGCTCAACCACGGCCTGTCGCTGGACGGGCAACCGCTGCGCCCGGCCAAGGTCAGCTGGCCGAATGAAGACCAGCTGCGCTTCGTGCTGCGTGAAGGCAAAAAGCGCCAGATTCGCCGCATGTGCGAGCTGGTGGGATTGCGCGTAGTCGGGCTGAAACGCGTCCGCATCGGCCAGATCAAACTTTCCGACCTGCCCGTCGGGCAGTGGCGCTACCTGGGCGAGCACGAGCGCTTCTAGAACACCTCCCGGCTCATCCCCACCCTTAGCTGGCTATGTTGCCAGCGTGAAGAAATAAATCTGTAATAACAACCCCATATAATTTACTCTAAGGATATTTAATTAAAGAAAGCCGCCAATGGCTGGGCAGGGAAAGTTTTCGACTGAAGCTTTTGTGTGGGCGGTTGGCGCGCTGGCCGAGATCAGGCGCATTCCGTTCGATGCGCGCCTGCTGGTGCAACGGTTTCCTCCCCCCTACGACATCCCGCTGATACGCCAGGCGCTGGAAGATCTCGGCCTGCGCAACGGCCTGCGTGAAATCGACCCAGCATTCCTCAAGGCAGATGCCTTGCCCTGTCTGACCTTCCTGCATTCGCCAGAACAAGAAACAGGCAACCCCACCGAATCGGTGGTCACAGATGGTCTTCAACAAACCTCTGCAGCACCTGATGC
>DAIDAS010000105.1 GCA_027310505.1 bacterium | reverse complement strand
TTGTCCTGCCAGGTGACCGCGACCCTGTCACCCGCAACAGCGCCACGGATCCGAAAAGTCAGGTAGGGGTTCTTGGATATCCCGGTGCCCCACTGGGCCTGCAGCACCGTTTTTCCATTCAGGGTGGCAGTCACCAGCTGGATGAAGTGCGCCGGAACGACTTCATTAAAATCATTCTTGCGGCGTCCGGTTTCCATGGGGTGGCTCATGAGGACTTTCACCTCGGTAACGCCGTCTTTGAGGCGAGCGCGAATTTTCATGAGATCAGCCATCAACCACACCCTCCCAAGGCCACTTCAACCTTCTTCGACACGCTGAAATACTGGCCTCCGGCCTTGACGATCGCCTTCAGCTCCGAGGTCTCTGCCATCTTGATGCGGGTGACCACATAAGGCTCCGCACCGTTGGAGAACATGAAATTGGCGATCAGCGGCGTGGGGTTCTTTTCCACCAGAATGGCGATCGCTTCGGTGCCGGGGATGTGGCTTTCAACCTCGACCTGAACAATCGCACCGTTCTCGGCCATGTCCGGGGCAACCAACACGATATCGCACGTCGGGCCGGCTTGTTCGATGCCCAATCCGTGCAAGGCGCCGCCAACATCCTGCGACTCGAACGCCTGCCTGTTCCATACCGCAGCCAGTACGCGCAAGGGCGCAGCCAATGCCAACACCCCTAACGCCGCAACGCTTCCAAGCCATGTTCTACGATCCATACCGACCTCTACTTTTTATCCTTGGGGTCGCCCATCATCTGGCGCAATTGCTTCAATCTTGCTTCGACAATCGACAGCTGGTAAAAATCCCCGTCGCCGCTTTTAAGCGCCAATTCCATCTGCTCGATGGCAGAAGCCAGATTATAGCTGTGGAAATAAGCCTCACCCTGCGCCTGGTGACGCAGCAAGTTCTTGCCTTGCTGCGTATAGGCCTGCGATTGCAACTCGTACAGGTGCGCATCGTCGGGGAAAATGCGCTGCTTGTCGCCCAGCAGCTTCAGCGCCGCATCGGGCTGGCCACTTGCCAGCAACGCCTCCGCATAACCGTAGATCAAGCCGCGGTGATCGGGGAAATCGGCCAGCGCCCGTCGGAACTGGCTCTCCGCCTCACGCGGATTGCCCATTGCGAATTCGAGGTGTGCAGACAACGTCTCCACCATGGCGTGGCGTGGCGCATGCTCACGCAACCAGCGGACCTCCCGCCGTGCCTGCTCCAGATTGTTTGCCCGCGTATACGCCATCGCCAGACCGTAGTGCTGTGCGGCTTCACTGTTAAATTTTTTCTCGCGCAACACATCCTGGAACCAGGCGATCGCCTGCTGCGGGCTGCCTTCCATGGCCCGAAGCTTGGCACGCACATAGGAGAATTCAGGGCTATCCGTCACCTGATGGTAAGGGAGTTGTTCAACCCGGTTCCGCACATCGGCAATGCGCTCCGTCGTCAGCGGGTGGGTTCTCAGAAAAGAGGGCGCGCCCCCCTCGTAAAAACGGGTACCTTTCAACAACTGCTCGAAAAATGCCGGCATGGCACGCGTATCGAAACCGGCCTGATCGAGAATCTGCAAACCGACACGATCAGCCTCACGCTCGTGTTCGCGAGTGAAATCAAGCTGTTTCTGGATGGCCCCCGCCTGCGCCGCCTGCATGGAAGCACCGGCCAGTTGCGGGTTGGAACGCGCCGCCAGCAACGCGAAGGCCATGGCTGCAAAGGATTTCCATGCATCCTGCTGCTGCAGCGCCACCATGCGCGCCAGGTGGCGCTGCACTACGTGGCCGATTTCGTGCGCCAGCACGCTGGCGAGCTCCGATTCGCTGCTCGCTGACAGGATGAGTCCGGTGTGCACGCCAATGACCCCACCGGGCAAGGCAAAGGCGTTGATGCTGTTATCGCGAACCACAAAGAAGGTAAATCGCTGACGATTGTCCGGACTATTGGCTG
This sequence comes from bacterium, assembly GCA_027310505.1. Lineage (GTDB taxonomy): Bacteria > Pseudomonadota > Gammaproteobacteria > Burkholderiales > Methylophilaceae > CAIJXJ01. Next base: position 351 of record DAIDAS010000105.1, on the reverse strand, counting down.
CGAGGCGATAACCAAGCGCCTGCAGATAATCGACCACTTCGATATCGTTGACGATTTCCCCGCTAGCGGCCACGTCGCGCAGAATTTCTTCACCGATGCGCTGCTCGTCTTGCGGCGTCATCACGGTCTGGGCGACTTCGCCCAAGTCGGGCAGGCCATCCGCCAAGGCGGCGGGCACGAATAGCAGCAGCAGGGAGAGGTAAATAATTTTGGGCATCCGGAAAAAGTTGTGGGTTTAGGGTTTTGACGTAGCCTAGGTTTTACGTTCACTCTCCGGAAAAAGTTGTGGGTGCTGCCCCTCTGCACGTTTGACGATTGAGGCATCAAGCCGGAGGGGCGCTCCCTCGCCAT
>DAIDAS010000086.1 GCA_027310505.1 bacterium | reverse complement strand
CGGATGGCCTTTTCCTCGCGCAACACCTCGAGAAATTCACGGGTCGCGCCGATGTCGAAGGCGGAGGGCTGCAACGGCACGATGACCCAGTCAGCCGCCTTGATTGCTTCGGTGAGCTTGTCTCCCCGCAGGCCGGCGGGAGAGTCGATGATCATCCACTCGGTATCCCGCTTCGACTTGCCGATGTCATCTTCCTGCGGGCGGATCAGCGGCAGCTTGTAAGGGCGGCGCTTTAGCCATTCCAGTGCCGATTGCTGCCGGTCCAGATCGCGCAGGGCGACGCGCCGGCCGCGCGTGGCAAAGTACCCGGCCAAGTTGGTGGCCAGTGTGGTCTTGCCACTGCCGCCTTTGGGATTGGCAACCAGGATGGTACGCATGTTCAGAGGAGTTCTGGCGAGATCGCGGCACGCAGTACCGCTTGCGTCTCGTCGTCGCGTGCCTTGCTGCTGATCCACCAGACCGCGCCTTTTTTCACGGTCAGGCTGATATCCTGTTGCGCCAGAACCAGCGCGGCAACCGCGCCCAGCGTCGGCTGATGCCCGACGATCAGCACGCTTTCCGTTTCCTCCGGCCAGCCGGCCGCGCGTAGCAGGGTTTGTGGCGCGGCGCCGGGGCCGATCTCGTCCAGCGTGCTAAAATTCATGCCGAGCGCGGCAACGGTTTGTTGGGTGCGTTTGGCGGGGCTGACCAGGATGTGGGTGTGCGTTGGCAGTCGGGGCTTGAGCCATGCAGCCATTTTTTCCGCCTGTTTGTGACCTTTTGCCGTGAGTGCGCGCTCCATGTCATGCCAGCCGTCTTCGGCTTCGGCGTGTCGCCAGAGGATCAGTTCCATCGTTCGGATTTGTGTATGAACAAGTCTCAAATACTAACGCTGCTTCGGGTTGAATAACAGTGAAATCTGCAACGCATTGTCAATTGCTGCTGCCAGGCATGATCCGTGAGTTTGCAGCAGTGGCTTCAGGTTCGCCCGCGCTGCTTGCGATGTTGCGATGCGCGCGCCGGGTAAACGTTTTTGCCGGAGACGATCATGCTTGGCGCTGCCGTTTCTTCGGGGTGGCACGCCAGCAGGATACGCCGGTCGCGCCGTTTGCCGCTCTGGGCGATGGGCTGGAGCCCAGAGCGGATTACTGGCTATGCGCCAATCCGGTGATGCTGCACTTGCAGCGCGATAGTTTTATCCTGGCCAACGGCCAGGCCCGCGGATTGAGCCTGGAACAGGCAGCGGAACTGGTCGGTGCACTTAACGACCAATTCGCCGCCGATGGCCTGTATTTTTTCGCGCCGCACGCCAGCCGCTGGTACCTTCGCCTGACCCATGCCCCAAGGCTCGAAACCCACCCGTTGTCCGAGGCTATCGGCCAGAACGTCCAGCGTCTGTTGCCGCAGGGCGACGATGCGCTACAGTGGCATACGCGCGTGAACGAAATGCAGATGCTGCTGCACGGACACCCGGTCAACCTCGATCTGGAACGGCGTGGCGATCCGCCGGTGAACAGCCTCTGGCTGTGGGGCGGCGGTATACTGACACCCGGCAGGCAGCAGGCGGAGTTGAGGGTATGGGCGCACGATCCTTTCACCCGGGGGCTGGCACAGTCGCACGCCAGCCGGTCGGCGGTGTTGCCTTCTTCTACCGCAGATTGGCCGGAAGGCGGCATGGTGCCGGGTGAACATCTGGCTGTCCTCGACCAGCTGGAGCAAGCGCACCTGCGCGACGATCCGCACAGCTGGCGCGAAGCGCTGGAACGGATGGACCGTCACTGGTTCGCACCTTTGCTTGAAGCCCTGCATGACGGCACGATCAACCGCCTGGTGTTGCATCTTGCCGGCACGCACAACGTCAGCAGTTATGCCCTGACGCGTACTGATCTGCGTAAATTCTGGCGCCGCGCGCAGCCCCTGGGAGCTTATCTTGGTTAGTATCGTTACCCGCGAAATTCCATTGGAAGCCGCTGAAGTGTTGCACCGGAGCGGCCGCCACCCGGTACTGGCGCGGGTCCTGGCTGCGCGCGGCATCCGGTCGGCTGCGCAACTCGAAAGCGCATTGAGCGGATTGATCCCGCCAGCCCAACTGACCAACGTCGAGCGCATGGCCGGCATCCTGGCCGATGCCATCGCCAGGAGGAAACGCCTGCTGGTCGTAGCCGATTACGATGCCGACGGTGCCACCGCATGTGCCGTCAGCGTGCGCGGCCTGCGCATGCTGGGCGCCGAGGTCGAATACCTGGTGCCCAACCGTTTCGAATACGGCTATGGCCTGACGCCGGAGATCGTCGCGCTGGCCGCGCAACGCAAGCCGGATTACCTGATTACCGTGGACTTATGCGGATGTATTTTGTCTATATCATTCATGAGCTATTCAGTTACTGATCTTCTGGATGGATCGCCATGGTATCTGTAAACAACCTGCTATTTTAGATGGTAATTATTTACAAATTTAACCCCAAACCCTAGAGGAACTTGGACTGGTGACCAAACCTTGCGCGACTGGGTAAAAGCCTATGACGCAGGTAATGGTGCCGACACTACTAATAACATGCGTTATCCCTTCATATGAAATCTGCGATGCCGATACCCCTTATTAAAGAGCGACCAATGCGAGAGGACGTATATCGAAAGCTTTTGGATGAAGGCTTTTCGCAAGTGGTGGCCAATTTGTTCAGTCGCAGGATATCTCGTTCGATTGCAC
>DAIDAS010000084.1 GCA_027310505.1 bacterium | reverse complement strand
GCACCCATGACGACGCAACTGGAACAGGTCTCCGCGGAGGAGATTAAAGACCTTTACGAGCATGCGCCTTGTGGCTATCACTCTCTGGATAAGGATGGCCTGATTGTTCGTATCAATGACACCGAGCTGGCTTGGCTGGGGTATGCGCGGGAAGAGTTGCTTGGCAAGGTTCGATTCCCTGATTTGCTGACCCCTGAAAGCCGGGCTACGTTCCAGCAAAATTTTCCGAAGTTCAAGCAGCAGGGTTGGATCCACAACCTGGATTTCGATCTGGTGCGGAAGGATGGTACGACCTTCCCTGTCCTGATAAACGCAACGGCGATTCAGGATGGCGATGGCAACTTTGTGATGAGTCGTTCGGCCGTTTACGACATGAGCGAGCGTCATCAGGCAGAAAAAACGCAGCAACGGCTCAACCGGTCGCTGAAGCTGCTTAGCCGGTGCAACATGGCTTTGGTGCACTCGACCAACGAGGCGGAACTGCTGGACGCAATCTGTAAACTGATCGTCGAAACCGGCGGTTACCGCATGGCATGGGTCGGCTATGCGGAATATGGGGAAGACAAGCGCGTTCTGCCAGTGGCGCAACAGGGTTTCGAGGAGGGATACCTCAATAACGCGAATATCACCTGGGCTGATTCAGCGCGTGGCCGCGGCCCCACCGGCATGGCGATGCGCGAGGGCATCACGCAGGTTAACCAGAATTTTCTGACCAACCCCAAGGTGGCCCCTTGGCGAGAGGCGGCGATTCAGCACGGTTACCAGTCCAGCGTTGCGTTGCCGCTGCGTCTGAACGAACCCACGTCGGGCGCGCTTATGATCTATGCGACTGAGCCGGATGCCTTCTCCGAAGAAGAAGTGCGGCTGCTTGAGGAGCTGGCCTCCGATCTTGCCTTCGGCATCGTCACCATCCGCATGCAAAACGATCGTAACCGTATCCAGGGGATCCTGCAGGAAAGTCTGGAGAACACCATACAGGCGGTTGCTGCGACACTGGAAATGTGTGACCCCTACACAGCGGGGCATCAGCGTCGCGTGGCGCAACTGGCCAAAGCCATTGCCCAGGAAATGGGGCTGCCGGACGAGCGAGTGCATGCGTTGGGTCTGGCCGCTTCGATTCACGACCTTGGCAAAATCAAGATTCCTGCCGAGATATTGAGCAAGCCTGGCAACCTGACCCCGCTGGAGTTTGCAATGATCAAACGGCACGCCCAGAGCGGGTATGAGATTCTCAAGGATATTGCCTTCCCCTGGCCGATTGCGCAGTGGATACAACAGCATCAC
>DAIDAS010000059.1 GCA_027310505.1 bacterium | reverse complement strand
CTTTGAAAAGACGCTTGATTTGATCGAGTATAATTTGTCTCTGGTCCGGGTCTGAAGGGTCTACCCTATGCGCTCTCATATCATGGCCATATTCCAATATGGTGCAGGCCTCGTGACATATCTTGCATAACGAGCGGAGATGGGAATCGGTCTCATGTCCAGCATTCTCATAACTTACATGATGCACTTCAACGGCAGGCGACTTGCAAAAAACACAGAGATAGTTGTCGAGTTTCAGACGGCTTGGCTTTGCAACATTCTTAAAATGTTCGCTGTAAGGATCACCTCGACCCCCGTCCAATCGAATCCCTTGGTTTGCACTACCCGCCGTCACAGTGACCTGACCCCTGCCAACCCACCGTGGACCATAATTAAAGAAACCGAACTTCCGGGGTACGTCATAAACAAGCCGGGTGCCCGCAGGCATCTCGGCCCTGAACGGATATTCCAGGTAGACATCGAGCGTTTGCGATGAATCGTTACCGCCGCGGTCGATGGCATTTAGTCCTAGTTTCCATGGGATTGACGAAAGAGCGTCAGTCATCGTCTTGAAACACCCGCTGCCCGCAAAGACCGGCTCTCCCGGGACGCAACACTTTCGGCCGAGAAATAAAGGCCAAATCGGATTTTGCAGGGCCTTGGCGGAAGTACAGACTGTGTCCGCATCGCCTTGGAGCGCAACCAGAAACGAGGCACCGTATAGATATTGACGACGGGAGAGTAAGGTTTCGTATTCGCCTGTCGATGCGGTTTTTTTTGCTCCCCTTCCATCAGCTCTTCTGATACCGATCTTGGCCCCTGCAGTATCATAATCCCAATCCAAAGCCCCCTCACGGTCAACCCGCACACCCATTAAAAGCCGGTTCATTATTTCGAGGACTCTTGGCGAATCTTCGCGACGGACACCCATGGCGCTAAGCAACATTCCGAGCACGCCGGACTTGCTTGGATAAGCATCCGTACGGCGTAGCTGGAATCGTGAAGACGTGCCCCACGACTGCATGGGGCCTGCCAGGCGAAGGAACAGAGTGTTATGGTCGCCGCTCATACGGCGTCGCCCTTAATAAATTTGGCAACTGAATCGACAAGGGCTTCGAGGGTATCGACGCGTTCTGCCTTTTCGATATCGACTGAAGCAGACCCCACCGCAAGGAGCACGCGGCCCGCATCTGTCGGTGCGAATGCTTTCGCGACCGTGTTGACGTAATCTTTAAGAGCTTTCGCTGATTCGCTCATAAGATCGACGCCATTGACAGGCTTGAGGAAAGCATTGGCATAGCTGATGGGGCACTTTGTCTTAGAGACTTCGATTAAGGCGAGTGCAGGGACGCCGTGCGCGGCGAAGCTGTTCTGTTTGCCGGTGGGATTGACGAGAACCGCCGCGCGGATAAGCGCGCCAGCCGCACGCGCCGCCTTGTCATTCTCCCAGGAAAGATGCTTCTTCAAGGCATCGACATCAAGGTTGAGATATTTGTAGTAAACGGCCGAATTGAAAAACGTCTCAGTCTCACCGGAACCGAGAAAGGCAGCACCTGCTCTTTCGGTCTGAGTCGATGCGAATCCTGGCTTTTTATCATCCATAGCTGTGAAGTAGTCGCTCTCGATGAGCACCTCGTGCGTGCTGATGGCGTGAGCAACCTGGCATGCCGCCTCTACATTCACAACCAGATCGCTGGTGGTCATTCTTCCGAACATGCCGATATCGACTGTGAGGGACTCGCTCTTTTTAAATATCTCCTTTTCGAATTCCTGGATATCTTTTTTAAACTTGTCTTTTTCCTTTTTCTTGACATTGGTCCACGCCTTATAAACATTATTGTTACTATCCATCAAGTTTGAAATCAGCCCGGCAATTTCTTTAGCAAAAGGCGGCGGGAAGAAGACCAGTTGACCTGTTTGGTCTGTTGTGTCATTTGGTGCGGCATCGCTTTGAGGCTGATTTTGATTTTCATTATTTTCTTCTACATTCTCTGAGCCGCCCCTGCGATCTTCGGCTTTAAATTTACCGGCAAGGGCGGCCTTGATTTTATTCAGATCATCTACGGAGATAGAAGGTTTTATCTTCCTCAGTTCGTCCGCTACCATCCGAGGCAAATAAGTCGTCCTTGCGTCGCGAGCGTCGCCAAACTCTTCCTTGAACTGCGTGGAATGCCGGATGTTTCGTTTAAGACACTGACTGCTGATACGGCCTCGCGTTACACCTCCAAAAACGCACTTCTTCGGCTGTCCGGTGTCGTCCCTGTTGAGGTTTCCGGGAGGTAAGCTCTGAAGCATATGAATCTGAACGAACATATCGCTTCTCCTTTCTAAGTTTTTAATCAAGCAATTGATCGAGATCACTACAGAGACCTATCCAATCGACCGGCTTTGGATATCGCCGGCGCATATTGTTGGAGAGCGCGTCGCGAAGAGCGGCTTCCAGCCGGGGGCCGAGAGGCAACGAGACCGGGTAACGAGACATTCTGATGCCCTCATTGATCTGCCGTTTTGGCAGCATTTGCATCGGTCTGAATTTAGCATTTGGATGAACGATGCGCACATGAGCAGGAACGGCAGCCATGAGTTTTAGCATCAACCAGGCCACATTCCGCGACGGCAGCCAGTTGATTCTCCTGTCGCGAAGTCCCCAATATAGACCGCTGAGGACGTCGAATGCCGCTGGAGAATCATGCATGTCCCGAAAGGCTGAGTTCGATAATATGCCCCAATCGGCATGCGTAAGAAGCTTTCCGGCCAAAAGCACAAACTGCTTAATGCCATGGGGAGGAGACTGTTTGGGTTGTTTCCATCCGTCGAGGCCCTGCGTCCCCTGCGGCTGGACCTTGGGCACGATTGAGCGAATCGCCTCTGGTAAGGAGTCTTGCAGATCAAGCAGTCTATGATCGAAGGTTTTGTTATTGGCGGGATTTGTGCATGGTACGATAAGATGCCAGTCTCGGTGACCTACATTTTTCTTAACGACAATTGATTGAGGACGTTCGCGTTTCCTTTTTCCTGTATCTTTCTCAAGGAGTAAGTTTAAGTCCTTATTGTCCCGTGGCGCTAATTTCGCTGTAACTTCGAACCGTCCTGTATTCGTTGACTGGATAGAAGGCGGAGGGATCATGCCAGCTAAATGGGATAGATTTATTTCCTTTCTTTATGAGCTTGGTATTTTCGTTATTCTCATATATGATTTTCCCGATCGTCGGCACATCGGCCTGACCGCAATACCAGCAGGTTCCTTTTCGGGGTGCTGGAAGGCAAATGCGCCGGGGATTCCAGGTGAACGCTTCGAGATACGGGATTGGCTGGTCGAATCGAGTTGGCTTAAAATGGCCAGTCCACTTGGCTCCGCCCGCTTCTTCGACATCCAGAGGTACAAGGTTCAGGCCAAGCGTGATTGCCAGGTTATCGCCGTTGGCGATTGCCATTATTGGCGGTGCATTGTGGACGGAAGGAGTCAGACCCTTGCCGCCTGCTTGACTCCAAGGAACCACACGGAGCATGCCGAGAGCCGTGCAACATAGACATACGCGCATGTTCTCGTCATCGCCGTGATGAAAATGAGCTATGTTAGTGCCTGTAGCAAAGTCAGCGAACAAAGAGCCGGCTGACTTTTTGTCTTTTTTTTTAGCATCGCGTACTGAAAGGTCTTGCAGGAATGGCGATTTATCATCAAAAAGGTCAAAACGATGCATTTCATTCTTGATAGTGTCGAGCATCGTTCTCGCTATTTTTCCGTCCTTCAGCAACGAGTCTCGAACCTGTTCCACGCCACCTGCTAAACCCGCTTTCCAATAAAGCAACGTAAGCAGGAAGCGGTAAACGGCGAATAAGTCAAGAGGACTTGCTGAGGTGATACAACGAATTTTACTCGCATGTTCGAGGGCTCCAATGACCCCCACAGGGCTGGTTTCGCCATCTTCCCAAAGAACGGGAATCCATTTTTCTTCGAGCAGATTATATTTCATGGCTTCCTTCAACACTTTTCCCCGTTTTACCTTGCTCGCTTTAGAAAATTCTTCATGACTTGTCCTGCCTCATGGAAATCGTAGATGCTCTGTTCACAAATTCATGCTTTTTTATTTTGACTTTTTATACACCTTACCTGTATTTATT
>DAIDAS010000050.1 GCA_027310505.1 bacterium | reverse complement strand
GTGTCGAGCGTGGCGGGCGTGGCCCGCAATTGATTTTGTCGCGTATTGCACCGGAATTCCTGATCAAGCTTTTTGAACTGGAAGTGCCTGAAATCGAAGAAGGCCTGCTGGAAATCAAGTCGGCTGCGCGTGATCCTGGCCTGCGTTCAAAAATCGCGGTTAAGTCCAACGATCAACGTCTTGACCCGGTGGGCACGTGCGTCGGCATGCGCGGCTCACGCGTCCAGGCGGTGACGGGCGAATTGGCTGGCGAGCGTGTGGACATCGTGCTCTGGTCGATGGAGCCGGCTCAATTCGTCATTAATGCAATGGCGCCCGCTGAAGTGTCCAGTATCGTTGTGGATGAGGATGCACACAGCATGGACGTGGTGGTGGATGAAGATCAGCTTGCCCAGGCTATTGGTAAGGGCGGTCAGAATGTTCGCCTTGCTTCCGAGTTGACAGGCTGGACCCTTAACATCATGACTGAGGAAGAGTCGGCGCAGAAAAACGAGGCGGAATATGCCAATACACGTCAGCTTTTCATGGATAAGCTGGATGTGGATGAAGAAGTGGCTGACATTCTGGTACAAGAAGGTTTTGGTACGCTGGAAGAAATTGCCTATGTGCCGATGTCCGAAATGGCCGATATCGAGGCATTCGATGAGGACACTATCAACGAATTGCGCAAGCGCGCACGTGATGCTTTGCTGACACAGGCTATCGCCAAGGAAGAAAAGGTGGAAGAGGCCTCGGAGGAGCTGCTGGCGATGGAAGGTATGGATCCAGATACGGCACATACCCTTGCGGCGAAGGGTGTGTCTACGGTGGAAGATCTTGCTGACTTGGCAGTGGACGACCTGGTTGAGCTGGCCGGGATCGATGCCGAGCGCGCAAAACAACTGATCATGACGGCGCGTGCGCCTTGGTTTGCCTAATCAGGACAAGCCGAATAGAAGACTGGAGATCGGTATGGGAATATCAAGCGTGGCACAATTTGCCGGAGAGCTTGGCCTGCAGGCGGAACTGTTGATCGAGCAGCTGAAAGCGGCCGGCGTGAACAAGACGGCGCCGGACGATAAGCTGACCGAGCAGGATAAAACCGCCCTGCTGGAGTATTTGCGTAAAGGGCATGGGACGGAAGCCCCAAAAAACAAGATTACCTTGATGCGCAAGCAGGTAACGGAAATCAAGAAGTCTGACAGTAGCGGGAAGGCGCGCACTATCCAGGTGGAAGTGCGTAAAAAGCGTGTGCTGGTCAAAAGAGACGATATGCCTGCCGAGGCACCGGTCGAGCCAGTAGAGCCGCAACCGGAAGTACAGCTGCAACCGGAAGTACAGCCAGAGCCGGAGTTGCGGCCGGAAGTGATCAAGGAAGTAGCGCCCGTAGAGCCGGTGCCTGAAGTGGTTGCCGAACCAGTTGCTGCACCTGTAGAACCGGTGCGAGCCAAGGTGGGCGTGCTTGGCGCTGATCAGATCGCGCTACGTGAGCAAGAGGCTCGCCGACAGGCCGAACTGATCGCCCTGCAAAGCGCTGAGCAGCGCAAAAAGCAGGAGCTTGCGCAAAAAAGAATGGAAGAAGAGGCCGCCCGCAAAGCGGCGGCATCCGCTGCACCTGCCAGCCTGAGCGAAGGTACGCTGCATAAGCCCGCCAGCAAGGAAAAAACCAAGAGCGAGGAAAAGCCAGGCAAGAAAGGCCGCGAGACGGGCGATTGGGCCGGCGCTGACAAGAAGCGTGGCGGGGTCAAGTCGCGTGGCGATGTCGGTATCGGGCAGGGCTGGCGGGATAACCGTGGCAAGTCGAAAACGCACCGCGAAGCTGAACAGAAACATGCGTTCTCCGCACCGACTGAGCCGGTTGTCCGCGAAGTGCTCGTTCCTGAAACAATTTCAGTGGCTGACCTCGCACACAAGATGTCGGTCAAGGCTGCCGAGGTTATCAAGGCACTGATGAAGATGGGGATGATGGTCACCATCAATCAGGTGCTGGACCAGGAAACCGCGCTCATCGTGGTAGAGGAAATGGGACATGTCGCCAAGGCGGCTGAAGTCAATGACCCAGACGCGTTCCTGGAAGAGGCTGAGCATGTCGAGGCGATTAATGAAGCTCGCCCACCTGTGGTGACCGTGATGGGTCACGTTGACCACGGTAAAACCTCGTTGCTCGATTATATTCGTCGTACTCGCGTGGCATCTGGTAAGGCTGGCGGTATTACCCAGCATATCGGCGCATACCATGTGGAAACTCCGCGTGGCATGGTGACGTTCCTTGATACGCCGGGCCACGAAGCGTTTACCGCCATGCGCGCGCGTGGCGCCAAGGCAACAGACGTGGTCATTCTGGTTGTTGCCGCAGATGATGGCGTGATGCCGCAAACCATCGAGGCGGTGCACCATGCCAAGGCGGCCAAGGTGCCATTGGTGGTGGCGATCAACAAGATTGACAAGGCCGACGCCAACGCGGAGCGTGTCAAACAGGAACTCGTTACGCAGGAGGTCGTGCCCGAAGACTGGGGTGGCGATACCATGTTTGTCGAAGTATCCGCCAAGACCGGGCAGGGCATTGACGATTTGCTGGAAGCCGTGCTGTTGCAGGCGGAAGTGCTGGAGCTGAAGGCGCCAAAGAACACGCCGGCGAAGGGCATGGTCATCGAAGGCCGCCTGGACAAAGGTCGTGGTCCGGTGGCGACGATCCTGGTGCAATCCGGCACGCTCAAGCGCGGCGATATGTTGCTGGCCGGCAGTGCTTTCGGTCGGGTGCGCGCCATGCTGGACGAGGCAGGTCGCGATGTGCGCGAGGCTGGTCCCTCCATTCCGGTGGAAATTCTTGGCCTTTCGGATGTGCCTATGGCCGGTGAGGAGACCATCGTTCTCAACGACGAACGCAAGGCGCGTGAAATCGCCCTGTTCCGCCAAGGCAAGTTCCGTGACGTCAAGCTGGCCAAACAGCAGGCGGCCAAGTTGGAAAACATGTTTGAACAGATGGCTGAGGGCGAGGTCAAGAGCTTGCCGCTCATCATCAAGTCTGACGTGCAAGGCTCTTACGAGGCGCTTTCCACATCGCTGCAAAAGCTGTCGACCGATGAGGTCAAGGTCAACATCCTGCATACCGGCGTCGGTGCCATCAGTGAATCCGATGTCAATCTGGCGGCTGCATCCAAGGCTGTGGTCATCGGTTTCAACGTGCGTGCCGATGCGGGTGCCCGTAAGCTGGCAGAATCTGCTGGCGTGGATGTGCGTTACTACAACATCATTTACGAAGCCGTGGATGAAGTGAAGGCGGCTCTGGGTGGCATGTTGTCGCCGGAGAAGAAAGAAAACGTTATTGGCCTGGTGGAGATTCGCGAAGTGTTCCGTATCTCCAGGGTGGGCGCTGTTGCCGGTTGTTACGTGCTGGATGGCATGGTCAAGCGCGGCTCCTCGGTGCGCGTGCTGCGTGACAACGTGGTGGTGCATCAAGGCGAACTGGATTCCCTCAAGCGGTTCAAGGATGACGTGCGCGAAGTCAAGGCCGGCTTCGAGTGCGGCCTGTCGCTCAAGAACTTCAACGACATCGAGGTGGGCGACCATCTGGAAGTGTTTGAAGTCGTGGAAGTGGCGCGTACCCTGTAATGGCCAAGGAGTTCTCCAGAAGCCAGCGCGTTGCGGAGCAAATTCAGCGCGAACTGGCCGATCTGCTGCAATTCGAGGTGAAAGATCCGCGTGTGTCCATGGTCACCATCACCGAAGTCGAGGTGACGGGTGATCTGGCGCACGCCAAGGTCTTCTACAGCGCAGCGGAAAATCCGCCTGAACTGCTCAAGGGGTTGGAAAAGGCTGCCGGATTTCTGCGTAGCCAGCTTTCCCAGCGCATGTTGATGCGCACGGTGCCCCAGCTGCATTTTGTCTATGATGCCTCCATCGAGCGTGGCATGCGGCTGTCGCGTCTGATTGACGACGCGGTGGCTGAGGACAAATCTTCCTCCGAAGACTGATTTACCGTGCAGCAAAAACGGATCAAGCGCCCCGTGGATGGGGTGTTGTTGCTAGACAAGCCGGTTGGCCTTTCATCCAACCAGGCATTGCAACAGGTCAAACGGCTCTATATGGCTGCCAAGGCGGGACACACCGGCAGTCTGGATCCTTTTGCGACCGGCTTGCTGCCTATTTGCCTGGGCGAGGCGACCAAGTTTTCCCATTTTCTGCTGGATGCCGACAAGACATATCAAGCCACGCTGCGTCTCGGCGCGACGACGACTACCGGCGATACCGAAGGTGACATTGTTACCACGGCAGAGGTGAGTGTCACACGGGAGATCATGGAAACTGTGCTGCGTCGATTTATGGGGGAGATCAGCCAGATACCTCCGATGTACTCGGCGCTCAAGCATCAAGGGAAAGCGTTGTATGAATATGCGCGTGCCGGTGTTGAAATCGAACGTCCCCCGCGTGCGGTGACAATACACAGCATTGCGCTGGATGAGCTCGCCGACACCAGCGCCGTCATCACCGTTTCGTGCAGCAAGGGTACCTATATCCGTACATTGGCCGAAGACATTGGCAAAGCGCTCGGGTGCGGAGCATATCTGACGCAGCTGCGGCGGCTTGAAACCGGTGGATTTGACTTGGGGCAGGCTGTGACGCTTGAGCAGCTCGAGTCCATGACGCTCGAGCAGCGCGATGCACGGTTGTTGCCTGCGGATGACCTGTTGCAGCAGTTCCCGGCGGTGATGTTGGATGCGGATAGCGCCTACTACCTGTGTCGGGGCCAGCCAGTATGGAAATCTGGCATGGTCCAGACAGGGTATTTGCGTCTGTATGCGGAGCCCGATCGTTTTCTGGGGCTGGGTGAACTGGACGAAGATGGCAGGGTTGCTCCCCGCCGTTTGGTGGTGAGTTAGGCGGAAGCTCTAAAATTGCAATTAACGTCTTGTTAATTTGTGTTATTTAAGGTTAGAATGCGCGGTTCAAGATTAGGAGAAATCTAATGTCCATTACGACTGCTGAAACAGCACGACTGGTTGGCGAATACCAACAATCGAAAAACGATACCGGCTCCCCGGAAGTGCAAGTCGCACTGCTGACTAGCCGCATCAATACCCTGACCGGCCACTTCAAGGAGCACGCCAAGGACCACCATTCCCGTCGTGGCTTGCTTGCTCTGGTGAGCCAGCGCCGCAAGCTGCTTGATTATCTCAAGCGCAAGAATGCTGATCGCTATCGCAGCCTGATCGCTCGCCTCGGCCTGCGCAAGTAATTCTGGTGTACCTATGAAATAAGCCGAAAGCAATGCGGTGACGCGGCGCTTTTCGGCTTATTTTTTTATTTAAAAGGACGCAATGTCGTGAAAGCAATCAAAAAAACAATTCCCTACGGCCGTCATCAGCTGACGCTAGAAACGGGCGAAATCGCCCGACAAGCAGACGGTGCCGTGCTGGTAAGCCTGGATGATACCGTGGTGCTGGTCACCGTGGTGGGCAAGACCGAAGTCAAGCCGGGCCAGGATTTCTTTCCTTTAACTGTCGATTACCAAGAACGTACTTATGCCGCCGGCAAGATCCCGGGTGGCTTTTTCAAGCGTGAAGGACGTCCTTCCGAGAAGGAAACGCTCACCTCTCGCTTGATCGATCGCCCGCTGCGCCCGCTGTTCCCTGAAGCTTTCTATAACGAAGTGCAAATCGTGGCGACCGTGATGTCGTCCGATCCGGAAATCGATTCGGACATCCCTGCGATCATCGGTGCTTCCGCTGCCCTGGCAATTTCCGGCATCCCGTTCTATGGTCCGATTGGTGCGGCGCGCGTCGGTTATATCAATGGCGAATACGTGCTGAACCCGACCAAGTCCGAACTCGAAGTAACCGAGCTGGATCTGGTGGTTGCTGCAACCGACAAGGCTGTGCTGATGGTGGAGTCCGAAGCCAAGCAACTGTCCGAAGAAGTGATGCTGGGTTCCGTGGTTTACGGCCACCAGCAAATGCAGGCTGTGATCAACATGATCAACGAACTGGCAGCAGAAGTTGCCAAGCAGCCTTGGGATTGGGCGCCGCCGGAAACCGACACTGCCATGGTGGAAAAGCTGAATGCGCTGGCATGGGACGACATCAACGCCGCTTACCAGATCAAGTCCAAGCAGGCTCGTTCCAGCAAGCTGGACGAAATCAAGAGCCGCGTGCTGGGCGAAATGATTGCCGAAGACATGGACACCAGTGCCGCCAACCAAGTCAAGGACGCGCTGTTCGCGCTGGAAGCCAAGGTAGTGCGCAGCCAGATTCTTAACGGTGAGCCGCGCATCGACGGTCGCGACACCCGCACGGTGCGCCCGATCAGCATCCGTACCGGCGTGCTGCCGCGTACCCACGGTTCCGCCCTGTTCACGCGTGGCGAAACGCAGGCGCTGGTCGTAGCCACCTTGGGCACTGGTCGTGACGAGCAGATCATCGACGCATTGCAAGGTGAATACACCGACCGCTTCATGTTGCACTACAACATGCCGCCGTATGCCACCGGCGAAACCGGACGCGTTGGCACGCCCAAGCGCCGCGAAATTGGCCATGGCCGCCTGGCCAAACGTGCGTTGATTGCCGCTTTGCCGAGCCAGGAAGAGTTCGGTTACACCATTCGCGTGGTGTCCGAAATCACCGAATCCAATGGCTCGAGCTCCATGGCTTCTGTCTGCGGTGGCTGTCTGGCGCTGATGGATGCCGGCGTGCCGGTCAAGGCGCACGTGGCAGGTATCGCCATGGGCCTGATCAAGGAAGGCAACCGTTTCGCCGTGCTGACGGACATTCTGGGCGACGAAGATCACCTCGGCGACATGGACTTCAAGGTGGCAGGTACCGATGAAGGCATCACCGCGCTGCAAATGGACATCAAGATCACCGGCATTACTGCCGAGATCATGAAGGTCGCGCTGGCGCAGGCCAAGGAAGGCCGCATGCACATCCTCGGCCTGATGAAGGGTGCGTTGGATCACTCCCGTACTGAAATGTCGGCATTTGCGCCGCGTATTATCACCATGAAGATCAATCCGGAAAAGATCCGCGACGTGATCGGCAAGGGCGGTGCCGTGATTCGCGCACTGACCGAAGAAACCGGTACGACGATCGACATCGAAGACGATGGCACCATCAAGATCGGCTGCACCAGTGCCGAAGCCGGTGAAGAAGCCAAGAAGCGCATCGAACTGATTACGGCTGAAGTGGAAGTGGGCCAGGTCTACGAAGGCACTGTGCTGAAGCTGCTGGATATCGGCGCGATTGTTTCCCTGCTGCCGGGCAAGGATGGTCTGGTACATATCTCCCAGATCGCTCACCAGCGCGTCAACAACGTGGCCGACCACCTGAAGGAAGGCCAGCAGGTTCGCGTCAAGGTGCTCGAAGTGGACGAGCGTGGTCGTGTGCGCCTGTCCATGAAGGCGCTGCTGGATGCGCCGGTGGCTGAAGCCAAGCCTGATGCTCCTGTTGAACAAGAGTAATCGGCAGTCAAGCCAATAAAAAAGGCCGGATGACGAAAGTCATCCGGCCTTTTGTTTTTCTAGCCAGATAAGTTCTGGCTAGATGAATTACTTGGCGACCTGACGCTCGCGGATTTCGTCCAGCGTTTTGCAGTCGATGCACAGCGTGGCGGTAGGGCGCGCTTCGAGACGCTTCAGTCCAATTTCAACGCCACAGCTCTCGCAATAACCGTATTCATCGGCGTCAATCTTGACAAGGGTTTCGTCAATTTTCTTGATCAGTTTGCGCTCGCGATCACGATTGCGCAGTTCCAGGGCCATGTCGGATTCCTGGCTGGCGCGATCGTTGGGATCGGCAAACATGGTGACCTCGTCCTGCATGGTGTGCACGGTGCGGTCGATGTCCTGGCTCAATTCGCCTTTCCATGAATTCAGGATTTTGCGAAAATGGTCGCGCTGTTGATTATTCATGTACTCTTCACCAGCTTTGGGCTGGTAAGGGGTGAAATGCTTGGTGACTTCGGTCATGTGGGCTCTTAATTTAAGAAAAAGCCGGAATTTGGAAAATACCGGATGGGTAGCAAAAATTTTAAGCAGGCGCAAGTTTACTACGATTAAGGAATATGTCTAGCATGACATTAAAAGCATTGATTTTTGATGTGGATGGTACTCTCGCTGATACCGAACGTGACGGACACCGTCCTGCTTTCAATCGGGCATTTGCCGAGATGGGGCTGGACTGGCACTGGGATGAAGCGCTTTATGGCGAGCTGCTGGCTGTCACGGGCGGCAAGGAGCGTATCAAGTACTACGTCGAAAGTTTTCGCCGGGATTATCAGAAGCCGTCCAACTTTGAGGAGCTGGTGGCGGAGCTGCACCGCGCTAAAACCCGTCACTACACGCAATTGCTCAGTAGCGGCGCTATTCCGCTAAGGCCGGGTGTACGGCGCCTGCTTCAGCAGGCGAGGGAGGCCGGGCTGCGGCTGGCGATTGCTACCACTACGACCCCGGAGAACGTGACTGCGCTGCTGCGTTATAGTTTGGGTGAAGGAACGGAGGCCTGGTTTGATGTTATTGCCGCAGGAGATATTGTCCCGGCGAAGAAACCGGCGCCGGATATTTATCTCTGGGCACTGGATGCATTGCAACTCGCGCCATCGGCATGCCTTGCCTTCGAGGATTCCGGAAATGGCATCAAGGCCAGCCGGGGTGCGGGGATTCCGACCGTGGTCACGGTCAACGGATATACCGACACCGATGCCTTTGATGATGCGCTGGCCGTTCTGAGCGATCTTGGTGAGCCGGATGTGCCGTGCCGAGTGGTTCAAGGCGACATCAACGGCAAGTCTTGCGTCGATGTCGAACTCCTGAAAGCCTGGCTAAGCTGACCCTGGGTTCTCGCGCTGCTCCAGCGCATCCAGGGTATTTTCCATCAGGGTGGCAACGGTCATGGGGCCGACGCCGCCAGGCACAGGGGTGATCCAGGCGGCGCGTTCCTGCGCCGCTGCGAATTCCACATCGCCGCAAATCTTGCCGTTCTCGAGCCGATTGATGCCGACGTCAATCACAATCGCGCCCGGGCGAATCCATTCGCCCTTGATGAAACCGGGCTTGCCTACGGCGACCACCAGCAAGTCTGCACCCGCCACGATGCCGGGCAGGTCGCGGGTGAAACGATGGCAAGTCGTGACGGTGCACCCCGCCAGCAATAACTCCAAGGACATGGGGCGCCCCACGATATTGGAAGCGCCTACGACAACGGCATTCAGCCCTTTCAGATTGATGTTCAGGGTTTCCAGCATGGTCATGATGCCGTGCGGAGTGCAAGGGCGCAGCAATGGCATGCGCAATGCCAGGCGGCCGACATTGTAAGGATGGAACCCATCCACGTCCTTGGTTGGATTGATGGCTTCAATAACACGCTCCGCGTTGATTTGCGGCGGCAAGGGGAGTTGCACCAGAATACCGTCAACAGAGTCGTCGGCATTGAGGTCGCCAATCAGTTGCAGTAACTCTTCTTCGCCGGTTTCGGCGGGCAGGTTGTAGGCTAGCGAGCGCATGCCGGCTTGCTCGCAGGAGCGCCGTTTGTTGGCGACATAAATGGTCGAGGCTGCGCTGTCACCGACAAGTATGACAGCCAGGCAGGGCACGCGCTTGCCTTGGGATGAACGCAACTCAATGCGCTGCTTGATGCGGGTCAGAAGATCTTCGGCAATTGCCTTGCCATTGATAAGTTGCGCAGC
>DAIDAS010000049.1 GCA_027310505.1 bacterium | reverse complement strand
CACTCTGACACTAGAATCACAAACCTTCTATACTTCACTGCATGAGTCTGGCTTATCAAGCACGTAATCATCGAGCACCCAAGCACAGCCATGCTGCTGTTGTTTTCGGGGCTAGAACAACGGATGATGATTTACGTAAGACTATACCAACATTTCAGATCGTCGGCCTGCCCGAAGCGGAGGTCAAGGAGAGCAAGGATCGCGTACGCGCCGCGCTGCAAACGGCACGCTTCGAGTTTCCGGCGCGCCGCATCACCGTCAACCTGGCGCCCGCCGATCTACCCAAGGAAAGCGGACGCTTCGACCTGCCCATTGCACTCGGCATCCTCGCCGCAAGCGGGCAGATTCCTCAAGACAGGCTGGCGGCACATGAATTTGCCGGCGAACTGGCGCTGACCGGAGAACTGCGTCCGGTACGCGGCGCGCTGGCGATGACCCTGAAAGCCAGCCGGGACGGTCGCGCCTTCATCCTGCCCCACAGCAGTGCACTCGAAGCCGCACTGGTGCAAGACGCGGAAATCTATCCGGCAAAGTCGCTGCTGGAAGTCTGCGCCCACCTTGCCGGTCAGGCTCCGCTGGCCAGGCAATCTTCCCAGCCCCAAGCCGCCACCGCGTTTTACCCGGATTTCGCCGAAGTCAAAGGCCAGCTACTGCCCAAACGCGCACTGGAAATCGCCGCCGCAGGCGATCACAGCGTTTTGATGGCGGGCCCGCCGGGCACCGGAAAATCCATGCTGGCCGCCCGCTTCCCCGGCATCCTGCCGGAAATGACGGAAGAAGAGGCACTGGAATCCGCAGCTATCCAGTCGCTCAATGGCGGATTCAAACTGGAGCAATGGAAACGGCGATCGTTCCGCTCCCCGCACCATACTGCTTCTGGCGTTGCGCTGGTAGGAGGTGGCGGCAATCCTCGCCCGGGCGAGATTTCATTGGCACACCATGGCGTGCTGTTTCTGGATGAGTTGCCGGAGTTTTCGCGCTCGGTGCTGGAAGTCCTGCGCGAACCACTCGAATCCGGGCGCATCACCATCTCCCGCGCTGCACGCCAAGCCGATTTTCCCGCACGATTCCAGCTCATTGCCGCGATGAACCCTTGCCCGTGCGGCTATCTCGGCCATCCTAACAACCAATGTCGTTGCACCCCGGATCAGGTGCTGCGTTATCGCACCAGAATTTCCGGCCCGTTGCTGGATCGCATCGACCTGCATATCGAGGTGCCGGCCTTGCGCGAAGATGAGCTGACCTCAGCCGTTTCGGGCGAAACCAGCGCAACCATTCGAGAGCGTGTCCAAGCGGCACGGTTGCGCCAGCATAGGCGGCAGGGCAAGGCCAATGCACAACTGGGCACGCAGGAAATCGAAGCCCATTGCACTCCGGACGAAGCTGGCACCGCATTGCTCAAGCAAGCCATCAACCGGCTCAATCTCTCTGCACGGGCCTATCACCGCATCCTCAAGGTCGCACGCACCATCAGCGACCTGGCTGGCAATGACGGCGTCCACTCTCAACATATTGCCGAAGCGATCCAGTATCGCCGCAACGATAGATAGCAGGGATCCCATGCACGAGCTCGAAAACTGGAAAGAAGAAAAACGCTCCGCCTACCTGTATCGCATCATTTCCGACCAGGAAAGCGGTACCCCGCGCCAGTTGCTGTTTCTAGAACTGGCCAAGGAAGCTGACAGCCAGGCGGAACTGTGGGTGAACGAGCTCAAAAAGTCCGGCCATGCCGTCCCCGCGAAATACACGCCGGACCTGCGCGTCAAAATCGTCGCCTGGCTGGTGCAGAAAATGGGGCCGCGCAAAATCAAACCTATTCTGGCGGCCATCAAGATTCGTGGGTTGTCGGTCTATTCCAGCCGCCATCCTGCCGGGCATCCGATGCCGACATCCATCGATGAAGTCGGCGCCAGCCACCGTGGGGGAGGAGCCTCCGGCGGCCTGCGCGCAGCAGTGTTTGGCGTCAATGACGGCCTGGTATCCATCGCCTGCCTGGTAATGGGGGTAGCCGGGGCTTCCAGCGAAAGCGGTGTGATCCTGCTAACGGGCGTTGCAGGCCTGCTGGCAGGCGCCTTCTCCATGGCCGCCGGAGAATATGTCTCGATGCGCTCGCAACGCGAAATGTTCGAGTACCAGATCGGCTTGGAACGCGACGAACTGGCGCAATACCCGGAAGAAGAAGCCAGTGAACTGGCACTGATCTACAGCGCGCGCGGCTTGCCGGATGAAGAAGCCAAAGCCCTGGCGCAGCGCATGATCGTTGACCCGGAAATGGGTCTGGATACCCTGGCGCGAGAAGAGCTCGGCCTCAACCCCGACGAACTGGGCTCCCCTTGGGTCGCCGCTGTCTCGTCATTTTTCGCCTTTGTGGCTGGTGGCGTGATTCCCATGCTGCCCTACCTGCTGGACGTGCATCGCCACCCCTTGCTGATTTCCATGGTACTGACGGCACTATCCCTGTTCGGAGTCGGCGCGGCGTTGTCCCTGTTCACCGGGCGCGGGGCTCTTCTGGGAGGGTTGCGCATGCTGCTGATCGGCGGCACGGCAGGGGCAGTGACCTATTGGATCGGGGATATGCTCGGGGCGAAGATCAGCTAAAGCGGCTGCTCTTCAACCGTGAATAACCGGCGATATTCGCGGATGGCGTAACGGTCCGTCATGCCGGCGATGTAGTCTGCCACCGCTCGCGGTTTATCCGATTTCGCCCGCAACTGGAATTCATCCGGCATGAGGGTGGGATCCTGATCAAACACCGCAAACAGTTCTCTAATAATACGTTGCGCCTTGCTGCTCATACGGTTGACGCGATAATGGCGATACAGGTTGGCACGCAAAAATTGTTTGAGCTCACGCTGCTGACGTTGCATGTCGGCACTGAAAGCGATCAACGCGCCATTACGCCGCACATCCTCGATGCTTTGCGGATTGACCACAGCAATGTTCGCGCTGCTTTGCCGGCACAGGTCCTGCACCAGCGCGTTGATCATGCGGCGCACGGTTTCGTGCACCAGCTTGCGCTCGCCAAGTGCCGGGTAGCGGCCCTTGACCTCAGCCAGATGGCGCGCAAAAAGCTCCACTTCCGATAACTGCGCCAGTGTGATCAACCCGGAACGCAGGCCGTCATCGACATCATGGTTGTTGTAGGCAATTTCATCAGCCAGATTGGCCACCTGCGCCTCAAGTG
>DAIDAS010000031.1 GCA_027310505.1 bacterium | reverse complement strand
GGTCACGTCGCCTTCGTTGATGGAAAAGCTGATGCCCACGCGGTTGCGCTCGAGCGGCGTCACCGTGGTCACCACGCTCGCGGCGTAGCGACCGCGCGCCAGGTATTGGCGCTTGATCTCCTGTTCCGCCTGGTCGAGCAGCGCCTTGTCGAACGAGCGCCCTTCGGCCAAACCGGTTTCGCGCAATCCCTTGCGCAGCGCGTCCTTGTCGAATTCCTTGTTGCCGATGAAGGCGATCTGCGACACTGCGGGGCGTTCCTTGACCATCACGATCAGCACGTCGCGCTGGACTTCGAGGCGCACGTCCTTGAAGAATCCGGTCGCAAACAGCGCCTTGATCGCCTGCGCCGCCTTGTCCTCGGTCATGGTTTCGCCGACTTTGACCGGCAGATAGCTGAACACCGTGCCGGCCTCGATGCGCTGGATGCCCTCGACGCGGATATCGCGCACGATAAACGGCTCGAACGCCTGCACCGCACCGGCCCACAGGCAGACCAATGCGACGACGAAATGTCTGATCATGTTCAGGGTTAGCCGGAGATCAATCTTTGTACGTCGTTGTAGAAGGCAAACGCCATGAGGACCAGCAATAGCAACAGCCCGAGTTTCTGGCCGATTTCCATTGCCCAATCCGACACCGGGCTGCCTTTGAAAATTTCGACCGTATAATACATCAAATGTCCACCGTCCAATAACGGGATCGGCAGCAGGTTGAGTACCGCCAGGCTGATGCTGATCAGCGCCAGGAAATTCAGATACGCGACGATGCCGAGCTGCGCCGACTGGCCGGCGTAGTCGGCGATGGTGACGGGCACGCTTAGGTTTTTACACGAAATCTGGCCGATGAGCATGCGTCCCAGCATCTTCAGGCTGAACGCAGTCGTGTCCCAGGTCTTGTCGGCGGCCTTGGCGAGCGCAGTCAGTGCACCGTAACGCACCACGATCACGAACTCGTCCAGCGCATGCTGGTCAAGCTTGGCCGCGGCACCGATGCGGCCGATGCTGACGCCGTTCTGCTGCACCGCTTCGGGAACGAGCGCGAGCTCGCGCCGCTCGTTGCCGCGCAAGAACACGAGGTGCAAGCTCTTGCCGGCATGGCTGCGCACGCTTTGCACCAGTTCTTCCCAAGATTCGATCGGCCTGTGATCGACGGCGAGAATGCGGTCACCGGCTTGCAAGCCTGCTTGCTGCGCCACGCTTCCTGCAACGATCTGGCCGATCACCGGGCTCACTTGCGGGCGGTACAGCTTCAGACCGAGCGCAGCCAGCGTGTCGCCTTCCAGTTGCGCCGCATCGAACGATGCGAAATCGAGTGTGCGCCAGTTGATCTCGTTGTTGCGGTTGATCACTTCCAGATTGACGGGCTTGTGTTCGAGTGCGAGTTGCAGCGCGCGCCAGCGCACGTCCTGCCAGGATGCGACCGGTTCGCCATTGATGGCGCGGATGGTCTCGCCCGCGCGCAGTCCGGCGCTCGCCGCCGGCGTGCCCGCCGACGGCGCCGCGACGATCGGCCGCGCTTCCTGCACGCCGTGCATGAACAGCAGCCAATAAAGCGTAATGGCGAACAGCAGGTTGGCGACGGGGCCGGCGGCGACCACCGCGAAACGCCGCCATACGCTTTGCCGGTTGAACGCGCGGTGCAGCTCCTGTGGCATCACCTCCCCTTCGCGCTCGTCCAGCATCTTGACGTACCCGCCGAGCGGCACCGCAGCGATCGCCCATTCGGTCTGATCGCGGCCGATGCGCCGTTTCCACAAGGGCGAGCCGAAGCCGATGGAGAAGCGCAGCACCTTGACACCGCATAGCCGCGCCACCAAATAGTGGCCGTATTCGTGCACCACGATCAGGACGCCGAGGGCCAGCACGAAGGCGACGACGGTGTGCAGGAAGCTCATGCCTTGAGCGCCATCGGCTCGATGCGCGCTGCGGCGCTGCGTCTGGCGGCGGCGTCGGCGCCGAGCACGTCTTCCAGCGTCGCGATCGGCCGCGGCGGCATTTCGTCGAGTACCGCCTCGATCACGGCGGCGATCGCAAGGAACGGTAGGCGCCGCCCGAGGAAAGCGGCTACCGCGACTTCATTGGCGGCGTTCAACACCGCCGGACTGGTCCCGCCTTCGTGCAAGGCGCGATACCCCAGTTGCAGTGCCGGAAAGCGGTCGAAGGCCGGCTGCGAAAATTCCAGGCGGCCGATTCGGGACAGATCGAGCGAACCCACCCCTGCGTCGATGCGCGCAGGGTAGGCG